>JBPCQG010000068.1:0-10457 GCA_050998315.1 Chitinophagaceae bacterium | reverse complement strand
TTGTGTGAAGATATTCAGAATTTATAAGAGTGTATGAGATTGCTTCGTCGTGCCTCCTCGCAAAGACGTAAACTCGATACCACTGCAAAGCCCGGAAGATTTTTAAAAGGTCCGGAGTATGGTAAATGAGTTTGGTCACGAACTACTGCGACGTCTTTGCAAGGAGCAAAGCGACGAAGCAATCTTATAATTTATTAACGATTATGAAACATGGCGGATGCGTTTATATACTAACTAATCACTGTGTGCCTTTGCCTGACTGAAGCAGAACATCGGAGGTTCCGGTAAACCGTCCCTTTGCCACGTGTTCGATTTTATGAACGGCTGCTTTTTTTTTGGGAGTTCGCTGCTTCCCCCCTGCAAACGATTCATTTTTTATTCTTTAATTTACTCTTAAACAATCATACCTTTTACTCTACAACCGGAACATGAAAATAATTGGAGATAACACATACTTATCAGCATCTGACCTTTCTACTCATATCGCTTGTGTGCATGCTACCTTTCTTAACCTGCAGAGAGCGAAAGGACTATTAACCGAACCGGACAATGTGTATGGTGCATTGGTTGAATTGCAGAAAAAAGGAGAAGAGTTTGAAGCTGGCTATTTAGAGCAATTAAAAAAGGAAGGGAAAACGGTTGTAGTAATTGATAAAAAAGACAGAAGAAAAGCTTTCCAGGAAACTCTCGATGCTATGGCTGCCGGAGCTGATATTATTTACCAGGCAAGGTTAGAGCATGATATATGGAATGGCTGGGCAGATTTCCTGGTGAAAGTAAATACCCCGGGAAAGTTTGCATGGAGTTATGAAGTAATGGATACAAAACTTTCTAAGGAAACAAAAGCCGGTGCGATCTTACAGATCTGTTTGTATTCAGAAATGCTGAGAGAGATACAAGGTTGTATGCCGGAGCACATGCATATTTATAACCCTAATGGTAAGCATCAATACCGGGTTGATGATTTCATGGCGTATTACAGGTTAATGAAAAGTAAATTGAAGCAGGCTATCGTTGTTCAGGAGGAGCAAACATATCCTGATCCTGTTCCTCATTGTGATATTTGTAAATGGTGGGAGATCTGTAATAAACGCAGGCGTGGGGATGATCATTTGAGTTTCATCGCCGGTATGGGCAAACTTCAAATGCAGGAAGTGAAGGAGCGGGAGGTTACTACATTAGAGAAGATGGCAGAACTGCACGAACATATTTCTTTTAAACCAAACAGGGGCTCTGCAGAAACATACAAACGCCTGGCTTACCAGGCTCACCTGCAACAAAGATCTAGAACAACAAACTCCTGGGTATTTGAGATACTTCCCCTTGAGCCGGATTTTGGATTTTTCAAATTGCCGGTGCCATCACCGTATGATATCTTTTTTGATTTTGAAGGCGATCCTTTTGTTGGAACTACCGGTCTTGAATATTTGTTTGGATGGTGGTACCAGGATAGCTATCACAAACTATGGGCTAATAATGAAACTGAAGAAAAGCAGGCGTTACAAATTTTTATAGATACTGTAATGCAGATCCGGGAGAAAGATGCCGGTATGCATATCTATCATTTCGGCGCCTATGAACAATCGGCGCTCAAACGATTGGTGGGAAAGTATGCAACTAATGAAGATGAACTTGATGTGCTGCTGCGGGCAAAAGTTTTTGTGAACCTTCATACCATAACGCATCGTGCAATAATAGCAGGAATTGAAAGCTATTCTTTAAAGGATCTTGAAAAGCTTCACGGTTATTTGCGTGCTGTCGATCTTAAGACTGTAGGTCCGCACAAATACCGGTATGAAGGCTTACTGGAAAGCGGCTGCATAGATACCGTTGATGAGGAAACAAAAAATATTGTAAGAGACTATAATAAGGATGACTGCATATCCACCTTACACCTGCGTAACTGGCTGGAAATACAAAGAGAAAAATTAATAAAGGAAGGAAAAGATATTCCACGTCCTTTAGCAGTTGATGGCGATGCCGGGGAAAATATAACAGAGCATCAGAAACGCATCCAGCCCTTGTTTGATGCATTGATTAAAGATGTTCCTATTGATAATCGCAACCGGCACAATGCAAATTGGCTGCTGGCAAACATGCTTGATTGGTACCGAAGAGAAAAAAAATCGTTTTGGTGGGAAGTGTTTCGCCTGCAGGATCTGTCTGATGAGGAATTGCTGGAAGAAAAAGATGCACTTGCAGGATTAAAGCCTACCGGTAAAAGAGAATCGGAGAAAAAAAGTTTTGTTGACTACTATAGTTTTCCTGAACAGGAAACAACTCTAAGCAAAAACAATACAGTAACATTTAAAGATGAAAAGATCGGAACAATTCATTCATTAGATTTTGATAGAAGAATCGTTGGCATAAAGAAAACGAAAGCATCACTGGATATTCATCCCACACATCTTATCTGTTGTGATTTTATTTCGGACAAAGCAAAAGAAGAAGCGATCATTCGTTTTGCTGAATGGGTTATTCAAAATGGAATGGATGCCGATGGCAATTGTAGAGCAGGTCGTGATCTTTTATTAAGGATACGTCCACGGATAGCAGGGTTATATTCTTTTAACAGTGATGCACAGGAACAGGCAATCGAATGGGTTCAGCAATTGAATTATGGAGTGTTGCCTATACAAGGCCCGCCGGGGACAGGAAAAAGTCATACCGCTGCAAGGATGATACTTATACTTATGCAAGC
The DNA here is from genome assembly GCA_050998315.1 of Chitinophagaceae bacterium. Classification (GTDB taxonomy): domain Bacteria; phylum Bacteroidota; class Bacteroidia; order Chitinophagales; family Chitinophagaceae; genus Ginsengibacter. The sequence goes on along the minus strand of JBPCQG010000068.1, from coordinate 7,756 downwards.
CGGTAAAAAGGTTGGAGTTACTGCATTAAGTCACAAGGTAATTACTGCATTATTAGAGAAAGTTGTTGCTGCCGCAAAAGAGGAAAATATAATCGTTCGCATCGTTCAGAAAGTAAGCGATGAGCCCGACACATCAGATCCCAATTGGATAGAGTCTGACGATAACAATACTGTTGCTGATCTTTTAAAACAAGGATACAACATTGCCGCCGGTACATCGTTCATGTGGGCAAGAGAAAACTTTTTTGAAGCAGTTGACTATTTATTTGTAGATGAAGCGGGGCAGTTATCATTGATCGATACGGTAGCTCTTTCACATGCAGGAAAAAATCTCGTTTTATTGGGCGATCCTCAGCAATTGAAACAGCCGCAAAAGGGAAGTCACCCTGAGGGCACCGAAGTATCTGCGCTGGAACATATTTTACAGGGAGAAAAAACAATACCTCCGGAACAAGGTGTGTTTCTTGATAAAACATGGCGCATGCATCCTTCCATCGACAATTATATTTCTGAATTGTTTTATGATAGTAAGCTTCAACCAAAGCCAGAGAATGAACAGCAAACGCTGGAAGGAAATTCAAAATTTAAAAAGCCTGGAATATATTTTGAACCTGTGGTACATTATGGAAATCAAAACAGCTCGGGTGAGGAAGTTGAAAGAGTAAAACAAATAGTTGACGAGTTACTGGCTTTAGAAATTTATTGGATAAATAACAAAGGTGTGAAACAGAAATTGTCTTCAGAAAATATAAAGATCATCTCACCATATAATGCGCAGGTAAATGCTTTGCTCAGAGCATTACCTCAAATTCAAATTGGAACAGTAGACAAATTCCAGGGACAGGAAGCGGCAATAATAATTTTATCTATGGCATCATCATCACAGGAAGATACACCAAGGGGAATGGAATTTTTATACAGTCTTAACAGGTTGAATGTAGCTGTGTCAAGAGCAAAGGCTGTATTTATCTTAGTAGCAAGCCCCGCTTTATTAGAACCCTGGTGCCGGTCGCCTCACCAGATACAATTGGCCAATGCGTTATGCAGATTGACAGAGTTGGCCATTCATGATTTAAAAATAGAGTAATGATTACGTCTATAAGACCGTACTCATAACTCAGTAATACTGCAATTATAAAAAGACCACAACCCGGGTTCGTTGCTATAAAGCGTGAAAAAGAAATTGCCTGTTTTTTGCGGTTTGGCTATGAAAATAATTTCAAAGTTATTGGCAGGTACCTGGTAGCCTTGCTTATTATTAGCAGAGCCAAAGCTTACTGTAAAGTTGCGGGCCCTGGTTGGTAGAACCCGTTATGCGTACAAGGTATTGCACATTGGCAAATGCATTGATCGTAACACTGGTTGTTGAATAGTCATTATTGTTGGAGGAAAATGAGTAAACCCCAACAGAGCTAAATGTTTTTACAGTAGTTTCGGTACAGCAGTTACAGCAGCCAAGGTAATTACCCTCCACCATGGGGCTGGCTGGGTTAAGGTTTATGTTCAGCTTTTTAACCATATCAATAAACCTTGTGTTTAGCTTACGGGTGATCACATTTTTTGTAGCAATGTTCCCAATATTAAAATCATCCCCGTTTGCAGTGTTACCTGCATTTCCTTTAGAAAAAGTGAAAACCTTAATTGAATCAGTTTTTATAAGAATCTTTTTAAAGTTGTTCATATCAAACCTTGTTTTTTGAGCAAACACACAAATAGGCAGGAGGAATAATAACAACAGTCGAGGTTTCATAATTTTTTTTATTTACACAAAGTACAAAAGATTAGGTCTTCTTTTTTAAGGGTTCTAACAATTTAATTTCCAAAAGACAAAAGGTTTTTCATGTTATTACTGCAAAAATTATTCACCACCTGCCGTCAATCAATTAATTGCAAAACACATTTTCCTATTTTTACTATTTTAATTCCTGATTGAAAAAAAGAAAGTAGTATGATAAAATATTTGATCTGTTTTCTTCTTCTTCCATCACATCTTTTTTCTCAGAATAATATTGCAGGCAAAATCGATTCAGTAATGCATGCACATGAGAACTTTAGTGGCGTAGCGCTTGTTGCTGATAATGGTAAACCTATATATCTCACAGCCTTTGGCTATCGCAAATTTGCAGACAATATCCCGTTACAAACTCCTGATATTTTTGAGCTGGCTTCTGTTTCAAAGCAATTCACCGCAATGGTAATCATGATGCTGAAAGAAAAAAGAAAATTAGATTATGATGATTTGATCGAAAAATACCTCGACATTCCATACAAAGGAATTACCATCAGGCATTTACTTACACATACAAGTGGTTTACCGGATTACCAGGAGATAATGGATAAACATTGGGATAAATCAAAAGTGGCGGGCAACAAAGAAATTCTTGAATACTTAAATAAATACGTTCCGCCGAAATTGTTTGATCCGGGAACGAAGTATAAATACAGCAATACGGGCTATGTGCTGCTGGCAAGTATTTCAGAAAAAGCAAGCGGAAAAGATTTTATCCGGCTATGCACAAAATGGATCTTTAAGCCATTGAAAATGCGCAGTACAAATATTCGTACGCTGCAGCAAAAAGCGGCAACAAATAACTTTGCCCTGGGACATATTTATGTGCCCGAAAGAAAAGAATATGTAAGAGCAGATTCTTTTCCATCGTCTGATTACACTATCTGGCTCGGCAACCGTAAAGGACCGGGAAGAATAAGTTCAACCGCACTTGATCTATTAAAATGGGATAAAGCATTATACACAGATAAGTTGGTACAGCAATCCACATTGCAACAGGCATTTATGCCCAACAAATTATTAAATGATTCCCTCACTAACTATGGCTTCGGTTGGATGCTGCGGAAAGATAGTGTATTAGGAAAAATAACTTATCATGAAGGGGATAATCCGGGTTATATTAACCGGTTTGTCAGGTATATCAATCTTAAAAAAACCATTGTATTGTTGAGTAACAATGCTTATGAAAAAGAAGATGAGATAATAAAAAAGATAGAAACTTTATTCCGGGAAAATGCTCATTAAAAAGCTCTGATAATTACAAAAGCGAAAGATATACCTTAATCCACGCTTAGCACAGTATGCAGCCATGCTATGTGGGTATGTCTTCAATCAAACAGGTCTCCTGCTAGATATTTCATTCCGGAATCTGCTGCAACTGTTACTACAGTTTTGCCCTTACCTAATTCTTTACCGATCTCAATGGCAGCAAAAACGTTTAACCCGCTGGAGGTTCCGGCGAATATTCCTTCCTGGGCTGCTAATAATTTTGCAGTTTTTCTTGCATCGTTTTCATCAATCGCTCTTACTTCATCATAGCTTTCTTTGGTTAGCAAAGGCGGTACTATTCCTGACGCAACGCCTTCAACCCTGTGACTGCCTTTTAGCCCCGTGCTGATGAAAGCTGCGGAAGCAGGCTCCAATGCAATCACCCTTGTTTCTTTATTATTATTCTTTAATTGTTGTGATACGCCTGTAAGCATACCGGCAGTGCCAACACCTGCACAAAACACATCTATATTATTTAGCCGGTCAGTTATTTCTTTACCGAGCTTTTTATATCCTAGCTGTGCATCCTCATTATAAAATTGTTTGGTCCAGTAAGCGCCTGTCTCATTTACAATTTGCCTAACCCTCTCTTCCATTTTAATAAAAAGAGAAGGTGTTATTCTTCCTCCTTCTGATTCTATTATTTCCAGGTCTGCGCCAAATAACCGCATCGTTTTTAATTTCTCTTTCGCAAATGCATCAGAACAAATTACTTTAAAATGATGACCTTTTACCGCACATATAAAAGCCATTGAAGTACCTGTGCTGCCACCTGTAAATTCAACCACGGTTGTGCCCTGTTTAATGTCTCCTCTTGCTTCTGCAGCTTCTATAATGGCCAATGCCATCCTGTCTTTGTAAGAACCGGTAGGGTTAAAATATTCGAGCTTTACGTAAATATCTGCACAGTTTTCAGGAACTATTTTAGAAAGTTTTACCAATGGAGTATTTCCAACGGTCTGCAGAATATTTTTTGCAATTGTCTCTTCCATATTTTAAGTTTTATCCACTAAAATAAAATTATTACCTGCACACTTCTAATCTCCGGCGAATAATTTTTCATCAAATTACAAACATACAAATATGAAAGGTATTGGCGGAAATTGGGTGGTTTACAATACTAAGTACTATCTCGCTTGCAGAAAAAACTTTAGTGCTGCAAATGCTTTTGCAATTTTATATAAATGGTATAAATAATTATAAAGGGAAGAAAAACCAGTGAAAGAATTGAGTAAATAATACCTGCCGCAGCCCATGCCGCAAATACAAGAAGATCAATAAAAGATGGCTTGGTGTGTTTGGAATATTTGTCAAGCGATAAAGCTTTTTGCAATTCACCTGGCTTCATGTCCAAAGCCTGGTTAGTAGAAATGATATTGTAATATAAATTTTTAGTTCTTCTGCCTCTGGCAAATGCTTTTATAACGCCCCAAAAATTAAATATAATACCTGTCATCATACCACTCATATCAAGCATCCATGCTACCCAATAGTTTTTACATCCAGAAGCAATTTCCCATGCTCCTATTTCAGCTTCACCTTTAAAGGTTGAAGGATAGTTAGTAACAAGGTGATGAATATCATGCTTTAAAACTGCTCTTTTTCTTGCAGCAAAGTTCGGAAAGTATAATGCAAAATTTTTTGTCATTTCTATTTTTACGCTTGCACTATTATTTCCCCCATCAGCTCCCAGGTTGTATTGTTTATAAAATTCAGGAAGCAATTCTCTCAGAGTTTTATCGCCCATAAAATTTTTGTTAAAGGTAACTTATGTTGTATAATTACCTCCTATGTAAGCAATATGGTTTTCAAAAAAAACCAAACATATTCACTTATGAAAATATTTCAGCAACATTTAAAAGTAAAGAAGACAAGAGGCTTTCACCTGATCACTGCAGAAATTATCCAGGCAATGCCGGAGATAAAAGACATAAAAACAGGTATTTGCCAGGTGTTCATTCAGCATACTTCCGCATCATTAACCATTAATGAAAATGCAGACTCTACCGTGAGAAAAGATTTTGAAATGTGGTTCAATAAAGCTGTACCGGAGAATGACAACTATCAGCATGATGATGAAGGTGCTGATGATATGCCCGCCCACATAAAAGCTTCTTTACTGGGCAGCTCGGTAATGATACCAATCACAGATGGTAAGTTAGCTTTAGGAATGTGGCAGGGAATTTATTTATGCGAACATCGGAATTTTGGTAGAGATAGAAATTTGATTATAACAGTATGGGGAGAATAATATTATTGCAAAGGAAGGCTCATACGGTGAAGATATTTCATTCACCACTCTTCTTTTAGTGATTCATAAATGCGCTCAAACTTTTCAAAGCTCTTCATATAAATTTTATGAGAAAATAAATTGGGCTCATAGGATGACATTATTTCTTTTACTGAAAAAGGTTCCTGACCTATTGCTTCCATACCAACCATCACAGCTCCTAAAGCAGAGCTTTCAACAGTGGCTGAAACCAATACTTTTATATTGCATACATCGGCTAACATTTGCACCCATAATGGGCTTTGCGCAAATCCTCCGGTTGCATGTATTTGGGTGATAACTCTTTTTTCTAACAACATTTTGGCAATGCTATACACGCTATAAATCACTCCTTCCATACAAGCTCTTATCAAATGTGATTTTGTATGATTGATATTTAGTCCGAAAAAAACACCTTTTGCATTTGAGTTCCAAACTGGGGCACGCTCGCCTAAAATATAGGGTATAAAAAGAAGATCATCGCTTCCAGGTTCAACCTTTTCAGCTTTTGAAAACAATTCGGGTAAGGTTTCCGTTGTTTCCAATAATTTATCCTTCAGCCATTCTAAAACCACAGCTCCATTGTTGCTGGGCCCGCCAATTACATAAAGATTATCTTTTAGATGATAACAAAAGGTACGCATCCTGTCATCGGTTTCAATTTTATCAACTACAATACGTGCAGCCGCACTTGTACCAATAGTGATCGCTATAGAACTAGCATCAACAGAACCGGTACCCAAGTTTGCCAGTGTTCCATCGCTCCCCCCAACTATTAAAACTGTATCATCCGGAATGAGTAAGGGTTTATTATTGTGAAAATCTTTTTTATATTTTATTTGATGTTTTGGCGATACAATCTTTGATAAAGATGTAGGGCTGATCTCCAAAAAATCAAGGACATTTTTATCCCACTGCAGTGATTTTAAATTTAATAAACCGGTAGAGGAAGCAATAGAAGTATCCACTAAATATTCATCACAAAATTTATGGCAAACAAATTCCTTGATGCCGATGAACTTAAAGGCATCACTAAAAATAGCCGGCTCGTTTTCTTTCAGCCAAAGCATTTTGCATAAAGGAGACATAGCATGAATGGGTACTCCTGTAGCATGGTAAAAACTTTTACCAACATCACTATTACATAAATTGTCTGCTATTCCTGCAGCCCTGTTATCTGCCCAAATAACACAGTTCGTTAAAAGTTCTCCGTTTTCATCTACAGCAATAATGCTATGCATCATAGCACTAAAACTTATAAAAGTTGCTTTTGCAGGTTCAAGAGTTATAGCAATTTTATTAATGGAAAGAATTACAGCATCCAGAATTTCATGAGCATTTAATTCGGAATAATTTGCCCGGGGATGTTGCATTTCATAACCGACAGATTGTTTACAAATTAATTCTCCACTTTCGTTAAAAGCAATTGCTTTTACCGATGTAGTACCAATATCAACTCCCAAAAAATAATTCATATACGCCAATAATTAATTCGTTGCAATGCAAACATATTGCAAGAAAATCTTTTTAGATGCAGACACACAGAAACAGGAAAATGATGATATTCGTTTTTTATTCAGGAATCACTTTTATATTATAGTAAATATTCTATCATGAATTCACGTCGCAACTTTTTACAAAAACTTACTGTTCCTTTTATTGCTATGCCTTTTTTGAACGAGTCAGTGTTGGCAAGCTGTAAACAGATGGACAAACAATCTTATGCCGGACCAATGTTACGGGTAGCCATTATGGGGCTGGGCAGCTATGGAACAAGAGTAGCAGAAGCAATGCAATCCTGCACAAACGCTAAATTAGTTGGGGTCATCAGCGGCACTCCTTCTAAAATTAAGGGTTGGCAAAGCAAGTACAATATCCCCGAAAACAATTGTTACAACTATGAAAACTTCGACGCAATTAAAAACAATCCAGATATTAATGCAGTGTACATCATTACACCAAATGCTTTACATCACGATCAGGTTATACGGGTAGCCAAAGCCGGGAAGCAGGTTATTTGCGAAAAACCAATGGGTATAAATGCTACAGAAGGACAGGAAATGATAGATGCTTGTAATAAAGCGAATGTAAAATTACTGGTAGGATACAGGATGCACTTTGAACCAAAAACCTTGGAAATAGTCCGGATGAGAAAAGAAGGAGAGTTAGGAAAAATTTTATTCTTCCAGGGATTAAGCGGTTTTAAAATAGGCAACCCAAACCAGTGGCGATTGAATAAACAACTAAGCGGTGGCGGCTCAATGATGGATATAGGCATTTACTCTGTCAATGTCTCACGTGATATGGTAGGCGAAGAACCTGGATGGGGAACGGCACAAGAAACAAAAACAAACACTACCATGTTTAAAGAAGGCATTGATGAAACCATTCAATTTCAACTCGGCTTTCCCGGCGGAGCAGTAGCATCC
>JBPCQG010000063.1:0-3383 GCA_050998315.1 Chitinophagaceae bacterium | reverse complement strand
ATTAAAAGGCGGAGGCTATTCCAGCTACATTGCAGGCAAATGGCATTTATCTCATAATATTAAGGACGATGGCCCAAAGCATGATTGGCCTTCAACGGGGGTCGGGAGCATAAAAGTAATAAGGCGGTTTTTTTATATACTGCCTATACCGCGCGGCACATTGGCCAATGCAAGCGCCGGAAGGGGCAATTAGAAAAATATAAAGGAAAATTTGAGGCAGGTTGGGATGTTTTACGAGCGGAAAGATTAAAGAAAGAAAAACAATTAGGAGTGATAGATAAGGACATTAACTTGTCGCCGTTAGACACTCATACATGGGCAGAAGAAAAAGACAAACCAGCTATGAAGCGTAGAATGGAAACCTATGCTGCTATGATTACAATTATGGATGAGGGAATAGGGAAAATTGTAAGCGAATTAAAAAAAGAAGGGATATACAATAATACAATCATTCTTTTTCTACACGATAATGGAGGAAATGCTGAAGGTGTAGGTTTTGGTGGACCAAATGGTGAAACGAGGCCCGCAGCCAAGGATACTTCCGCTCTTAAACTATTAGGAAAAAAGGCATAATAGACAAAAATGGTTGGTAAAATCGTTTGAAATGCAATACTGGTAAGGGTTATAGCAAAGTTTACTGAAATCAGTTTCAGTAAACTTTTTTTGCTTTATGGGAAAAGATAAAAAAAGCGTTGCTGGGCTTGCGGATTTCTAACAGTAATTAGATGGGGAAAACGATTAGGAAGACAACGTTTTAAGTGTAAAAATTGCGGCATTCTATTCACCCGTAATGCGCCGGGACAACGACTTGAAAATCGTTTTGTCTGGTTCAGGAAGTGGATAGTAGAACGTCAAACCTATAAAACTTTAAGCAGGGACAGTGGCCTTTGTAAACGTAGTTTGCAAAGAATATTTTATACCTTTTTAGAACAGTCTCCTGAAGTTAAAATAATCAAACGAAGTAGTGTTCATCTGCGCATGGATGCAACCTATTTTAAGCAGGTTTGTCTGGTCTGTTATCAGGATCATGAAGACGGTTATACTCAACTTATCAGAGTTACAGATGGAGAACATTATACTGAAATCAAAGAAGATCTTGACAATCTTATTAAGCTGGGAGTGCAGATAGAAAGTATTACTACTGATGGCCATAAAAGTGCTCTTAAAGCTATCAGAAAAGCTCTTCCTGATGTAACGGTTCAGCGATGCCTGGTTCATATACAAAGAATGTGTTTGCTTTGGCTGACAAGGTTTCCAAAGCACCAGGCTGGTATAGAACTAAGGAAGCTAGTTCTTATGCTTCTAAAGATAAAAACACACAACGACCGGCTCTATTGGATTAATCAATTAGAGTTATGGCATAAGACCCATCAAGATTATCTACAGCAAAAAACCTACAATGAAAAGACAGGAAGATACTGGTATACTCACAAGCTTTTAAGACGCTCTTACTTTACCATAAACAGGGCTTTGCCCAACATGTTCCATTATTTGATTAACTCAAAAATACCAGCAACAACAAATGGGATTGAAGGGTTCTTTAGCCATCTAAAAAATCATCTTGATTTGCATCGTGGTCTAACAACAAAACATAAGATAAATTTTATAAAATGGTACATCTATTTGTCTAACGACAAATGAGTTTTTTTAGCCATGATGCTACCCGATAGAAATAAAATAAGGGCTGAAGTAACAGCCCCTATTTCTATCGTAATAGCATCAATCTTATTGCTGACAAGTTGGTCTCCACCAGAGCTTCTTTCCTCTTCAGATTGATGCGCCATATTAAGAATAATAACTCAATAAATCACCAACCATTTTTGTCCACATTACCATTTTAATTAATGCAAAAAATCAGCAAGACATCCTGTAAAAAGGCCTGTAGAACTTTACCTCAGGAGAAAACCTTGTAATTTCTTTCCAAAAAATGCAATCATAGCTGCCGATAAACCCTTTACCAATACTTCGATGCATCCCTTATTTAGAGACCTGTAACAGGCAGAATGTTTTATAGCGGGGTACGTTTTTAAAATAAAATAGATTGATAGGAAGGTTAGCTATATCACAATAAAAAGCAAGTGATATAGCTACCTCTTGTATTAATGTTTAAAAGCATTATTTGCTGACCTTGCCATTTCAAGATGTTGTTTTAGAATGGGCACTTTGCTTTGTGCAAACGCTTTTATTTTGGCATCTTTTCCATCACTTGCTTCTTTTTCGAAATTTTTTATGTCTTCTTCATGGTCGTTTACCATCATATCTATATAATCTTTGTCAAACTCCGCTCCTTTTTTTGCTTTAAGGTTGTCTATATGTTTCTGGTGATCCTCGCCGGGAGTTGCAGGTATAGAAATGTTTTTTGCCGAAGCAATTGCTTTTAATTCATCATTTGCTTTGCTGTGATCCTTCACCATTCTTTGTCCGAATGCTTTCACTTTTGCAGATGCTGCATTTTGCGCGGCAATTTTACCTAATTCAACTTCCATTAAACCCCCGCTTGCTGCTTTTACCACAAATTCCTGGTCATCTTCCAGTTTCTCAGTGTTTGTGCTGTCCTGCTTTTTTTCATTTTTTTCTTCAGCCACTTCTGTGCTATCTTCTTTTTGTTCATTCTTGCAGCCTATACCAAAAGTTAAGGAAAAGAAGATCAGCGGTAATACAATCTTTTTCATAATGAATGATTTTTTAGAAAACCATATTTAAAAATCATACCTCTCGTGTTTTAAAATATTTAATACCATTGAGTAAAAGCCGAACCCTAAAATTAAGTTTTGATTTATGAGAGGAATTAATGAACATAAGGGAAATTTTTTCAAAAATTAGAGAAGTAATTAGAATACTGACTGTTACAAAAAGCTTCTTTATTGAAATACAAAGAATTGGTTTATTGTAATATAATTCTTTAAGCTGCTTATTTAGTTTATACTACCACCCCCTGAAACCCTCTTATAATTTTTGCAGGTCCATCATAAATTATATTAAAAAGATTGGATTAAGATAATCTTTAAATCATTCATCCTTTTGTACTCCTTATAAGTTAGATATTCTAAGTGTTTATCTTTTCCTATCATTTTCCTTTACAAACGAGGAAAAACTTCTACTAATACTTACACTATATAATCGAAGAAAAAGGTTTAAATATTGATTTTCAAGGTGGTATTAAAATTGTCTCCGCTCTTTAAATTTGATATATTAATTTACCCGTTTATACTATATCTAACATTTAAAAAATGTCCGATTCAAGGTTTAATCACCTGAAATTATGAAAGAAAATTTACCTTCCTTATTTTGCTTCTTAATTACAAAAATAAAAAAGCTTTTATCAGCTACAATTGGTCATTATCAGTATACAAATTATTCTTTTCCTTCAATCTGCCTTAGTT
>JBPCQG010000042.1:0-17354 GCA_050998315.1 Chitinophagaceae bacterium | reverse complement strand
GTAAGCTCCAGTCAATGCCTATCCCGGGCAGCGATTGGAAATATTCTTTTCATGCTGATCTGGAATTTAAAACGATAGACCAGTTTAATAATGTGATAAAAAATATTATTCCATTAACTGATGATCTTAAAATATATGGCATTTATAAAAACGGTAAATAATGGAAACCGCAAAAAGACTTGAAGGCATTGGTGAATATTATTTTTCTCAAAAATTAAGAGAGATTGATGAGATGAATAAAGTGGGGAAGCAGGTGATCAATTTAGGAATAGGAAGCCCTGATCTGCCACCGCATTCTGATGTAATTAAAACATTAAATGAAGAAGCATTAAAGCCAAACCAGCATGGTTACCAGAATTATAAAGGCAGTCCTGTATTGCGCAATGCAATTTCCAAATGGTATAAAAAATGGTACAACATTGAATTAAATGCGGATACAGAAATACTTCCACTCATCGGAAGCAAGGAAGGAATTATGCACATTTGCATGTCATACATTAATGAAGGAGATATTGTTTTAATTCCCAATCCCGGTTATCCAACATATAGAGCTGCAGCAAAAATTGCAGGTGGAAAAATTGTAGAGTACACTTTAAAAGAAGAAAATAACTGGTTCCCCGATTTTAAAGAATTAGAAAATATTTTCTCCTCCCCCACCGGGGGAGGCCGGGAGGGGGCATTGATGTTTGTAAATTATCCGCACATGCCTACCGGAAAATTGCCAACTAAAGAAATCTTTGTTCAATTGGTTGCCTTTGCAAAAAAGCATAACATCTTGATTGTTCATGACAATCCTTACAGTTTTATTTTAAATAATGAACCGAGGAGTTTGCTTAGTATAGAGGGGGCAAAAGATGTTGTAATAGAATTAAATTCTCTCAGTAAGAGCCATAACATGGCTGGCTGGAGGGTTGGAATGTTACTTGGTGCAAAAGAAAGGATTGATGATGTATTACGATTTAAGAGTAATATGGACAGCGGTATGTTTTTACCCGTGCAACTGGCGGCAGCAAAAGCTTTGCAGTTGGATGAAGATTGGTATGAAAAGGTAAATAAAGTATATAGAGTACGAAGAAAAAAAATTTATGAATTATTGAAGTTGTTGAATTGTTCTTTTGATGAGAACCAGGCTGGCTTATTTGTTTGGGCATCTGTTGCTTCAAATTATAAAGATGGTTATGAATTAAGTGATAAAGTTTTACATGAGTCAAATGTTTTTATAACACCGGGAGGAATTTTTGGGAGTGCAGGCGATAAATATGTTAGAGTGAGTTTATGTACGACTGAAGAAAAAATTGAGGAAGCGATACAAAGGATAAAACCCTCCTAAATCCTCCCTAAAGGGAGGACTTTAAGCAGTACAAGAAATGAAAGAAAATCAAAATATAGAATCTTTAAAAACCTCCCCCACCGGGGGAGGTTTGGAGGGGGCTGTTATTACCATAGTAGGTGTTGGTTTAATTAGTGGATCGTTTGCTTTGGCAATGAAAGAAAAAGGATTCGCTAAAAAAGTAATCGGGATTAGCAAAACAGAAGGAAGTCTGAAAAAAGCACTGGAGTTGGGAATAATAGATGAAGCAATGCCATTGGCAGACGCAGTAAAGCAAAGTGATCTTATTTATGTGGCCATTCCGGTAGATGTTACTATTCCGGTCATGAGTGAGATAATGGATTTGATAAATGACAAACAGATTGTTGCAGATGCAGGTTCTACTAAACATGTGCTGTGCAAAGCATTAGCTGATCACCCAATGCGAAAGCGTTTCGTTGCTACCCATCCCATGTGGGGCACAGAATACAGCGGACCGGAAGCAGCAGTAAGAGGTGCTTTCGAAGGCAGGGCATGTGTGATATGTGAGAAAGAAAAAAGTGACGCTGATGCACTTACTACTGTAGAAAGTATTTATAAAGCTTTCGGTATGCACATTACTTATATGGATGCAGAAAGCCATGATACACATGCGGCATATGTAAGTCATATCTCACATATTACTTCTTTTGCACTGGCAAATACAGTGTTGGAAAAAGAAAGAGAAGAGGACGCTATTTTTGAATTGGCTGGAGGTGGCTTTGAAAGCACCGTTCGTTTGGCAAAAAGTAATCCTGCTATGTGGGCGCCTATTTTTATGCAGAACAGAGAGAATGTACTGGATGTTTTGAATGAACATATTTCACAACTAAGAAAATTTAAAGCAAGCCTGGAAAAAGAGAATTTGGAATACCTGACAGAACTGATGGAGAACGCAAACAAGATAAAAAGGATTTTAAAATGATATTTAGAAAAGCACAGGTAAGCGATATACGGCAACTACAGAGGGTAAGGCATTCGGTAAAAGAAAATATTTTATCAGATCCGGCTTTGGTTACAGATAAAGACTGTGAGGAATTTTTAACTGTTCGTGGCAAAGGATGGGTATGTATGATTGATGGCAATGTTGTGGGATTTTCTATTGCTGATCTTAAAGAAAATAATATCTGGGCATTGTTTGTGCATCCTGAACATGAAGGAAAAGGGATTGGTAAAAGACTGCATAAAGAAATGCTGGATTGGTATTTTAATAAAACAAAGAAAAAAGTTTGGTTAGGTACCGCACCAAACACAAAAGCAGAAAAATTTTATAGAATGAATGGATGGAGAGAAGCAGGTGTACATGGAAAAGGAGAAGTAAAATTTGAGATGAGCTTTGAAGACTGGAATTTGACTTGACACAAAGAGGCGAAAGCACTAAGTAACACAAGTCTTGGTAAGGCTTTTGACCATAAGTGCAACGTCACACAAAAGAATAAAATTTCAAAATCATTCAGGTTGGATGTTGATGTAATAATCATGTTAATCAATTAATCCCATAAATCCTGGTTCAGACAATTAATTTACAATGCAAACAGAAACAAAAACAATGAAAGAGTTGGTACAGGAAAAATGCCCGCCTGCCCCAAAGGAATTTTTTATGGCAGAACGGGCAGGGAATAAACATCCTTTGATAATAAGTGGTCCCTGCAGTGCAGAAACAGAGGAGCAGGTGATAGAAACCGCTACACGTCTGTCTAAAACTGGTAAGGTAGATATTTTGCGTGCAGGTATATGGAAGCCACGTACCAAGCCCGGTATGTTTGAAGGCATCGGAGTAAAGGGACTTGCATGGTTAGATAAAGCAAAGAAATTGACCGGCTTGCCAATTACAGTTGAAGTGGCAACTGCCAAACATGTGGAAGATGCGCTGCAGTTTGATGTTGATGTTTTGTGGTTAGGGGCAAGAACAACAGTAAATCCATTTAGTGTGCAGGCTTTAGCTGATTCATTGCGTGGGGTGGATATTCCCGTGTTGATAAAAAATCCTGTTCATCCCGATCTTGATCTGTGGTGTGGTGCTATTGAGCGACTGCAAAAAGTCGGAGTTCAAAAAATAGGTATGATACATCGTGGATTTTCAAATTATGGTAACATGGAATATCGGAATGCACCCATGTGGCATTTGCCTATCGAAATGAAACGGCGGTTTCCCGGGATGCTGCTCATTTGTGATCCATCACATATATGCGGTAACAGAGCAATGCTGCTGTCAGTGGCGCAAAAAAGTATTGACCTTGATTTTGGTGGCTTGATGATAGAAAGCCACATTGATCCTGACAATGCATGGAGTGATGCGAAACAACAAATAACACCGGAGAGTTTGGCAGAAATGCTGGATAAGCTTATTTGGCGTTCAGAGAATACGGATGCAAAAGAATTTATTACAGCATTGGCTACACTTCGGGAACAGATAAATCATATTGATGATGAGTTGCTCACGTTGATAGGGCAGCGGATGAAGATCGCAGATAAAATAGGTGAATACAAAAAGAATAATAATATCACAATTTTACAAACCAACAGGTGGAATGATATTTTGGAGAGAGCCTTCAAAAAAGGTGAGCACTTAGGATTGAGCAAAGAGTTTATTACTAAATATTTTGATGCCGTTCATCTTGAGAGCATTAATCATCAAAATAAAATAATGAATGATTAATGGATAAACAGCGATATAAATTTTCTACAAAATCAGTTGACTGTTATTTTGATGCTGATTTTTCTTTTTTAGAAGAATTGGTTTTTAAAGAGAAGGCTATAATTATCTCTGATGATAACATTGCATCCATCTATGAAGAAGCATTTAAAGAATGGAAAGTAATTGCGATAAAAGCCGGAGAAGAAAATAAACAGCAATCAAGTGTTGATACTGTTATCAAAAAATTAATAAAATTACAAGCAGATAGAGAAACTTTCATTATTGGAGTGGGTGGTGGCGTTATTACAGATATTGCCGGGTATGCAGCTTCGGTTTATATGCGAGGAGTAAAGTTTGCATTTGTGCCTACAACTATACTTGCAATGGTGGATGCGGCAATTGGTGGAAAAAATGGTGTGGATGTGGGCGTTTATAAAAACCTTGTTGGGGTTATTAAGCACCCGGAATTTTTATTGTATGATTATTCCTTTCTAAAAACTTTGCCTCGGAAGGAATGGATCAATGGTTTTGCAGAAATTATAAAACATGCCTGTATAAAAGATGAAAAATTATTTGAAGGGCTGGAAAATAATTCCCTGGAAAGCTTTCGTGAAGCTCCTGAAAAAATAGCTGGCCTGATAAAAAGAAATGTTGAAATAAAATATAAAGTTGTTTCCGAAGATGAGTTTGAAACAGGTGAAAGAAAGCTGCTGAATTTTGGCCATACACTTGGGCATGCAATTGAAAACATTTATCAGTTACCTCATGGACACGCAATAAGTATTGGAATGGTTGCAGCTTGTAAACTATCCGAAGCGATTAATAATTTTTCTTCAACAGAAAGTGCAAGAGTAATTGAGCTATTAAAAAAATACAATCTTCCAGTCACTCTCCCCGAAAGGGAGAGCCCGATACTGGATATTTGGGAGGTGTTATTAATGGATAAGAAAAAGGCTGGTGATGCAATGAACTTTATTCTTCTTAATAATATTGGTAATGCAATCGTAAAGCCAATTCAATTACAACGGTTAAAAGAATTAATCTTTCAACATTTTTAAAGTAACAAAGTCCTCCCTTTAGGAAGGATTTAGGAGGGTTTATGATCGTAAAAATTCAGCCTTCAAAAATTTCAGGAAGTATATATGCACCAGCTTCTAAAAGCTCAATGCAGCGGGCATGTGCAGCTGCGTTACTCAGAGAAGGGGATACGATTATCAGTAATCCGGGGAAAAGCAATGATGACCTTGCTGCATTAGATGTGATTAAAGCATTTGGAGCGACAGTGGAATACTTTTATGGTAATAGACTGGCAATTAAAAGCAAGGGCCTTCCGCAAAACTCCCCCTCCACCGGAGGGGGATGGGGGGAGGCTGTTAATTTCCGGGAAAGCGGGTTAGGACTAAGAATGTTTGCACCAATTGCTGCACTAAGCTCACAGGAAATAATTTTGAATGGAAGTGGAAGTCTGTTACAACGACCGATGAATTTCTTTGATCAGATCTTTCCATTATTGAAAATTCAGATTCAATCAAACAATGGTAAGCTACCTTTAAAAATAAAAGGTCCGTTACTACCTTCTGATATAACCATCGATGGTTCTTTAAGTTCCCAATTTTTAACGGGCTTATTAATGGCTTATGCACAAGCGTGTACAGTGCCTGTTAGTATAAAGGTGAATGATCTTAAAAGCAAACCTTACATAGATCTTACTTTACAGGTTATGAAACATTTTGGCTGGGATGTGGAAAACAGGAATTATAAGGAATTCTATTTCCATCCCAATGCTTTAAAAGTCTCACCCGTGGGGGGAAATTTAGAGGGGGCAATAAACTACACAGTTGAAGGTGATTGGAGTGGCGCTGCTTTTTTATTAGTTGCGGGAGCAATTGCCGGAGAAATAACTGTTGAGGGATTAGAAATAAATTCTGCACAGGCTGATAAAGTAATTCTTGACGCATTAGAAATGGCAGGCGCAAAAATTTCTGTAGATAATAATAAGATGTCTATCTCGCCTGCTCAACTTAAATCATTTTATTTTGATGCAACCGATTGCCCGGATCTTTTCCCTCCCTTAGTTGCTCTTGCAGCTTATTGTAATGGAACAACTTCTATAAAAGGTGTATCCAGGTTAACACATAAAGAAAGCAACCGTGCAATCTCTTTGCAGGAAGAATTTAAAAAGATGGGAGTGGAGATCGAAATTAAAGGAGACGATATGCTGATAATAAGTAATGGAAAATTAAATGGAGCCATTGTGCACTCCCACCATGACCATCGCATTGCAATGGCATGCGCTGTAGCGGCTCTAAAAGCTAATGGAGAGACAACTCTCCATAATGCCGAAGCAATTAATAAATCCTACCCTGATTTTTTTGATCACCTCCAAAAGTTAAATGCCCATGTGAAGGAGGCATAAAGAATATCTTTGTACATCTTTCGTACTCCGTACATCATACATCTAAAATAAAATGAGTTATACAGTGGCAATAGTTGGGAGACCAAACGTTGGTAAAAGCACCTTTTCAATCGTATGCTCGAGCAGCGTAAGGCAATTGTAGATGACATTAGCGGGGTAACCAGGGACAGGCAATATGGAGTTGCAGAATGGACAGGAAAAACTTTTAATGTTGTAGATACCGGGGGCTTTGTACCGCATAGTACCGATGTTTTTGAAAGAGAGATACGCAAGCAGGTGTTGATTGCTTTGGAAGAAGCCAATGCCGTTATTTTTATGTGCGATGTAACCACGGGCATAACTAATCTTGATGAATCAATGACGGAAATTTTAAGGCGCAGCACAAAGCCCATCTATTTGATTATAAACAAAGTTGATAATCATGCCAGACTTTTAGAAGCCTCAGAGTTTTATAGTTTGGGGTTTGAAAAAATATATTTTGTTTCATCTGTAAGCGGCACCGGCATTGGTGATTTGCTGGATGACGTTTGTGCTTTAATACCAGATGAAAAACCTAATTTATCTGGAGAATTGCCAAAATTTGCAATTATCGGTCAACCAAACGTAGGGAAATCTTCTTTGTTGAATGCCTTAATAGGGCAGGAGAGAACAATAGTCAGCGATATTGCCGGTACTACAAGAGATACCATACATACTACTTATAATCTTTTTAATAAAGAATTTGTTTTAATTGATACAGCAGGCATAAGACGAAAAACCAAAGTAAGTGAAGACCTTGAGTTTTATTCTGTTATCCGTGCAATAAAAGCAATGGATGAGGCAGATGTTTGCTTGTTTCTTTTAGATGCAGAAAAAGGGCTTACTGCGCAGGACCTTAATATTTTTTCTCTTGCAGTAAAAAAAGGAAAAGGAATAGTTGTGTTGGTAAATAAGTGGGATCTTATAGAAAAAGGAACTAATAGTGCCAGGGATTATGAAAAGGAATTAAAAAAGCGGTTAGCTCCATTTAGTGATGTGCCAATTCTATTTATTTCTGCTACAGAAAAAACAAGAATTTTTAAAGCGATGGAGCTTGCATTGGATGTGTTTAAAAACAGAAGTCAGAAAATTACTACATCTAAGCTAAATGATACTATGCTGAAAGCAGTAGAAGCTTATCATGCTCCGGTTGTACGGGGTAATGCTGTAAAAATTAAATATGTTGCCCAACTCCCAACACCTGTGCCCTCTTTTGCGTTTTTTTGTAACTATCCTGATGATATAAAACCCCCTTACAAGAATTATCTTGAAAATAAGCTAAGAGAAAATTTTAATCTTTCGGGTGTGCCCATACGTATTTTCTTTAGAAAAAAATAGATCTAAAAGATGAATATGCCGCTGTTTGCTTATCACATTATATCCTTTACCTTGCGACATTAAATACTAAAAATAAAAATGAAAAAATTAATTACTATAGTGGCAATTACTGCTTTTATAACTGCATGTAACGGGAGTGAAACTAAATCAGAAACTTCTTTCACAGATTCTACTAAAACAGATTCCTCAATTCAATATAGAATGGATACTACAACAAAAATGATTAATGAAGCCAAATCATTAGTTGATTCTGCACAGAATAAAATGGAAAAGGCGGCTGATAGAATAAAACAAGGTGCAGATAAAATGAAGAAGGATACAGGTAAAAAATAATTTCTTTCCCTAAGAGATTTAAATACTATTTTTGCCCCTAATTTAAATTTTAAGAAACTTTAAAAATAAAACAATGAAAAAATTATTTGGGATTTTAACTCTCGCAGCTTTTATGACTGCTTGTAATGACTCTGACTCTAAAACAGAAACAACTTCAACTGATTCTACATCTATGATGAGGGATACATCATCTATGACAACTCCTCCAGCTTCTTCTATGGAATCTTCTAATATGAGTAATATGAAAGAAGAAGGAATGATGACAATGAAAGATGGCAAAATGATGATGATGAATGCCGGTAATTGGGTAGCAATGGATAAAACCGTGACTTGTACTGATGGTTGTAAAGTAATGACAGATGGGCACGTGGTGATGCCGGATGGTAAAAAAATGACGATGACAGAAGGAATGATGATAGGTAAAGATGGTCACATGATGGATAAGGATGGCAAAATGATGGATATGAAAATGGATAGGAAATGATGGCTGGCAGTTCCAAAATGGAGAAGTAATAATAAAATTATTTTTGAATGATCCCCGCTTGTCGGGGATTTTTTTTACTAACTATTTGCTCAGTTGACGGTAGGTTTTTACGAAGTTCCTTTTCGCTATCCAGGTGTTTTTTTATTACTAAAAAACAAATTATTATAAACAAAAAAAGAAGAACGATGGCAAGATAAAGCCAGGGCTGATCTTTCAATGCACGCTTTTGTTTTCTTTTTTTCTTTTTATCTAATTGTTTGTGAAGATTAGTGTTTAGCTGTTCAACAAAAAGAGACAGATCTTTTTTATTTTTTACATCTTCCAAACCTTCCACAGCATCATTTACAAAATCAGAATCTGTCATCTGCTTTTCAATTTCATGGGTTTCTTCTGCAGATAATTTGCCACTTAGATAATCCATCAACTTTTGATTATCAATATCTTTATTGCTATGGGATAATATGTTTAATAATTTATCGTCCATAAATCATTTTTTTTTCAAGCAATAGCCGTAAATTTCTTTTCCCGTTTTGTATATTACTTTTAACCTGCATTACACTAAACCCTGTTTTAGCGGCTACTTCCGTATATGATTTTTTTTCAAGATAAAACAAGGTTATGCATAGTTGCTGCTCATGGTTAAGCAGCATTAACGCCGCCTGCATTTCGTTTAGTGTATTATCTTTTTCGATAAGCAAATTTTTATTCTCATTTGTATCAGTTTTTGCGTCCATATTCTCCATTAGTTCAACCGAATATTTTCCTTTGTCTCTAAGTTTCATAAGGCAATGATTTTTTGCTATCATATATATCCAGCTTTTAAAATATTCAACCTTATATTTATGCAATTCATTAATTGTTTTTAAGAATATTTGCTGTACACAATCTTTCGAATCTTCTTCATTTTTTAAATACTTCATGCAAACCCCGAATAACAAAAGGGTGTACCTTGGCAATAATACCCCAAGCCATTCATTATTGTAATCGCTGTAAAACCTGTTCAGCAATTCTTTATCATCAATATGGTTTAAATTTTTCAAATTCAGATCTGGATTAACGACATTTACCTGAGATGTAAACATAAATAAATTCCATAATTTAAAAATTGAAAACAAAAAGAAAGATCATGAAGTATGCAGCTTGTTGTGTTCCGTTAAGTGCAATAAGAAAAGAGCCTTCACACAAAAGTGAAATGGTAAGCCAGTTATTATTTGGTGAATACTGTACGCTTTTGGAATATGGTACGGATAAGTGGATTAAAATAAAATGCAGGTATGATGATTATGAAGGCTGGTGCCGATTAAGTCATCTTTTAGAAATTGATGAGGACAATGTTTCAGCGGCGGATAAAGATCTTATGGATGATTGGGTTAATGAAGTGGAGTATGATGGCTATCATATGTATGCACCCTTAGGTAGTTCTCTACCCGCCTTAACTCATGGTAAAGTTTTTTGGGGAAATAACTCTATTAAATATTCGGGTAAGGTATGGAAGCCTGATGTTGTAAAAATAAATTCAAAAATAATTAAACTGGTTGCTTATAAATATTTAAATACAGCTTATTTATGGGGAGGTAAAAGTGTGTTCGGTATAGATTGCAGCGGGTTTAGCCAGATGGTTTATAAATTTTTAGATGTTCAATTGCCACGTGATGCCTGGCAGCAGGCGGAAAAAGGTGATGTGGTTAATTCACTTAAGGAAGTTGTTTGTGGAGACCTCGCATTTTTTGATAATGAAGAAGGAAGAATAACTCACGTTGGAATTGCCTTAAATCCGCAGGAAATAATTCATTCCTCCGGAAAAGTACGGTTTGATAAAATTGATAATGAAGGAATAATAAATTTAGAAACCAAACAGAGAACACATAAACTCAGGGTAATAAAAAGATATTTTAACATTAACAGTTAAAAATTATGATTGGGCCGGTGGTATTTTTTCAGAAGTACTTACTTCTTGATTTTCACTACCTGTATCTTTTATTTTCTTATCTATGAAAAGCATTTTAAAAGCAATCAGCAATAACATAATTGCAAATATTTTTTTTACCGTCTCCTGTGGTACACTCAAAGCTATTTTACTTCCGAAATAGCTTCCTGCTAAAAAACCAATAGCTATAATAGCTACTACTTTAAAGTCAACATACCCTTGTTTGTAGTACTGCAATACACCAAAAATTCCTACAGGCAGCAATAATAATCCAAGCGAAGTTCCCTGTGCAGATTTTTGTGAGAAGCTAAGAAAATAAACCAGTGAAGGCACAATGATAATACCTCCCCCAACTCCAATCAATCCGCCAAGTATACCTGCTGCAATACCTACTATTATTAATATAAGAATGGTTTGTATGGTCATAAATTTATATTACTGTTGTTTAGGAAATTTTTGTTTATAATATTCTATAGATTCATTGATAACAGCAAATGCTTCTGCCTTATCCTGGAAATCATTTATCTCCACTTTTTTATTTTCTAAAACTTTATACTGCTCAAAATAATTTTTTAACACAGTAAAAAAGTGCTGGGGAACAGCATCAATACTGGTAATAAAATTAACGGTGGGGTCTTTTGTAGCTACTGCAATAATTTTATCATCTATCAAACCCGTATCAATCATTTGCATATTTCCTATTACATATGCTTCAACAAGGCATAAAGATTGAATTGACTCTGAACATATAACTAAAATATCCAGCGGATCCCCATCCTTGCCCAGCGTCTGCGGAATAAATCCATAATTCACAGGATAATGAAATGATGAATAAATAACCCTGTCTAATTTTAGTAAACCTGTTTGTTTATCTATCTCATATTTTGTTTTGGAATTTTGCGGTATCTCTATCAAAGCATTTACAACTTCAGGAGCTCTTTCGCCGTAATGAGCGCCATGCCAGGGATGGAGTATATACATAAAAATTTATTTTGTAAAAGTGAAGCCTAACCATGTGGCTGCTAAACCAATTGTGATACTGAGTAAAAAGTACAACAAAAAAACCCCATAGCGTTGTTGCTGTAACAATTCATATCCTTCTAATGAAAACGCAGAGAATGTTGTAAAGCCACCACAAACTCCGGTGGCTAAAAACTTCCATCCATCATTTGTTATACTGTTTTTTAACAGCAACCCCAGTAAACCCCCGATTAAAAAACTGCCAAGAATGTTAACTATGAAAGTATGATAAGGGAAAATTTTATTTAGCGGTGCAAGGGCGACACCATAACGCAGCATAGAACCGATTGCGCCGCCTGCACCTACCAGTAAAAAGCTAGTAAAATTCATAATTACATATCTGAAAAGGTATATTTAAAATCTACCAGCCATTCATTATTTTTTTTAATAAGTTTTATTTTGGACGGTTCTTTTTTATAAGTATTTGAATAGTTGATAACAGTAACCGAGTCAGAAATATTTTCAGTTGAATTTATAATTATATTTGAGTTTTTATATCCTTCCTTATCTATTGCAGGTTTTTTATTATCAAATTCCACAAATCTTTCAAAATACATAAGGTTGGTACTGTCTGCCAAAAGATATTTTTTTGCATACTCAAAGTCACCTGTTAGGGATGCATTAATAAACTCGCGACCAGCTTCTAAAGGTTCAGAATTCTTTACCGTTTTTGTTGATTGCGTACATGTAGTGAAAGATAATGATATAAAAGCAGCGAAGATGATTTTGTACATGATGTAAATTGTGTATAACAAAGATATGCTTCCACATGATATTTACTTAGAGCAGAATTGTAGTTTTTTGAATGATTACTTCAAAAAATATTCCACTGCAAGTGCATAACCTTTTAAGCCAAGTCCGCTTATGGTGCCTTTGCATTTGGCAGAAACATGAGATAATTTCCTGAATTCTTCTCTTGCATCTATATTGGAAATATGTACTTCTATAACAGGAACTTTTATTGCTGCAATAGCATCGCCAATTGCTACCGAGGTGTGAGAATATCCCCCTGGATTTAAAATAATTCCATCCATCTTCATTCCAGCACGTTGTATATCATTTATCAGTTCACCTTCAACATTGCTTTGAAAATAATCGAAGTCAACGTTCTCATATTTTTTGCGAAGCTTTTGAAAATAGTGTTCAAAACTTTCACTGCCATAAACATCAGTTTCTCTTGTGCCGATAAGATTAAGATTGGGACCGTTAATGATTGAGATTTTCATACCCTCTAACTCCCTAAAGGGAGAATTTTTGTTTAATGTTTAAAAAATATTTTTATCATATAACTTATAAGAACTTTATCAAATATTTCTCCAGAGTCCCCCCTTTAGGGGGCGGAGGGGTTCATTAGAGCAATAAAGTCATCAAACAAATACCTGCTGTCATGCGGACCGGGAGTAGCTTCAGGATGATATTGAACTGAAAAAGCGGGTTTATCTTTTAAACGTATCCCTTCAATTGAATCATCATTCAGATTAACATGGGTTATCTCAATATTCTTTGCGGCTCTTACCGCATCAGGGTTTACACCAAAACCATGATTTTGTGTTGTGATCTCACACTTGCCTGTAATAACATTTTTTACAGGATGATTTAATCCCCTGTGCCCATGATGCATTTTAAAAGTAGGTATATCATTGGCAAGCGCAAGCAATTGTTGCCCAAGGCAAATACCAAAGAATGGTTTGTTGGCATCAAGAATTTGTTTTATTGTTTTAACAGCATAATCCATCGGTTCAGGATCACCGGGACCATTGCTGATAAAATATCCGTTGGGTTTGAATTCTTCTAATTCTTCAAATGAAGTTTTGGCATTGAATACTTTTAAGTAAGCGCCTCTTTCTAAAAGGCAATTAAGAATATTTTGCTTTATTCCATAATCAAGAACCGCAATTCGTATATCACTTTCAGGATTGCCTAACTCATAATTATTTTTTGTTGAAACAACAGAGGCTAATTCAAGTCCTGCCATACAAGGCACTTCTGAAAGTGTTCTCTTCAATTCATCTTCATTAAAATTGTCAGAAGAAATTATACAGTTCATAGCGCCCTGTGTACGCACGTGCGCCACCAGTGAACGGGTATCAATGCCGTCAATGGCAACAATACTTTGGGCCTCAAAATATTTTTGTAAAGAATCATTTGCCTGGAACCTTGAATATTGTTCTTCAAGATTTTTTCCGATTATGCCTTTCACTTTTACTCCGGAACTCTCCACATCTTCATTTTTTACACCATAATTTCCAATATGAACATTGTTCATTATCACTATCTGTCCATAATAACTGGGGTCAGTAAAAACTTCCTGGTAGCCTGTCATGCCGGTATTAAAACACAATTCACCGGTGCCAGTACCAATTTTTCCAAAGGCTTTTCCTTTAAAAACACTTCCATCTTCTAAAATTAAAATGGCAGGCTTATTAAGTTCGGGAGCGGACATATTTTGTAAAAAAGTTTTGCAAAGAAACGGAAAAAGCCTGAACCGCGATTTGGGTAGATTAAAAAGATTAATAAGAAAAATAAATAAAGTAAATAAAAAGACCTTGAAAGTATTCTAACCTTCAAGGTCTTTTTATAATCAATTTAATCCTATTGATCTACCCAAATCGCGGTTCAGATATTTATTTCAAAGGTTCTTCCTGGGCTTCAGGAGATTCAGGTGTAGGTAAAGGAGCAGTTTCGGCGGTCGCAGCTTCTTCAACCGGAGCAGGTTCTTTAACTGCAGTTGCTTTTTTACGGCTTCCTGCACGACGTGTTTTCTTAGCAGCTGCTTCTTCTTTGCCTTCTACACCTTTACCATATACTTCATTGTAATCCACTAATTCTATCATGCCTATTTCAGCATTATCTCCTGCTCTTTTGCCAAGTTTAATAACCCGTGTATAACCACCTGGGCGGCTGGCTATCTTCGGACTGATAACATCAAATAATTCTTTTATGGCTTCTTTATCCTGCAAATAGCTAAAAACAATTCTACGCTGATGTGTAGTGTTTTCCTTTGCTTTGGTAATTAATGGTTCCACATAAGGACGCAATGCTTTTGCCTTAGCTAATGTGGTAACAATTTTTTTGTGCTGAAATAGTTGGCAGGCAAGATTACTTAATAAAGCTTTCCTGTGGCTTGCCGTTCTGCTTAAATTATTATTTTTATCTCCGTGACGCATGACTTGTTTTTTTAAACTCTGTACCGTGTCAGGAATTTACAGAGCGAATTATTAAATGTGCAAATTGCAGATGTGCAGATAAAGAAAATTCGAATTTGCACATTCGCACATCTTCTCATTTGCACATCATTTAATCTTCATCAATTTTTATCTTGCTCAGATCCATTCCAAAACCCAAACCTCTTTCATTTAACACCTGCTCAATCTCACTTAAAGATTTTTGACCAAAATTTCTAAACTTCATCAGGTCTTCCTGCTCATATTGAACAAGCTCGCTTAATGAATTAATCTTGGCTGCTTTTAAACAATTGAAAGCTCTTACTGAAAGATCAAGATCTTCCAAAGGAGTTTTTAATGTTTTTCTTAATTGAAGTGTTTGTTCATCAACCAGGTCTTCTTTTTTATCTTCCCTGGTATCAAAAGTTATATTCTCATCAGTGATTATCATAAGATGTTGTATCAATATCCTTGATGCCTGCTTTACAGCTTCTTCAGGATTGATAGTACCATCTGTATTTACTTCCATTACCAGTTTTTCAAAGTCAGTTCTTTGCTCTACCCTTGTATTTTCAATAGTGTATTTTACATTTTTTATTGGGGTATAAATCGCATCAACCGGAATGTATCCAAAATGAGAACTCTTCTCTTTATTTTCTTCAGCAGGCACATAACCACGACCTTTTCCAATGGTTATTTCAATATCTAGTTTAGCAGAACTATCCATTGTACAAATAAGTAATTCAGGGTTCATAACTTCGAAAGAAGGAGACGCATCACCTATCATACCTGCAGTAAATTCCTGCTTGTTTTTTAAAGAGATAGTAATCTTTTCTGTTCCCGCCTCATGTTCAACTTTCTTTTTAAAGCGAACCTGTTTCAGGTTTAAAATTATTTCTGTAACGTCCTCAGTAATGCCTTTTAGTGTAGCAAATTCATGGTCAGCTCCGGCTACATTAATACCGATAATAGCATAACCTTCTAATGAATTAAGCAATACCCTACGCAAGGCATTACCTATCGTTACACCATATCCCGGTTCTAACGGACGAAATTCGAATTGTGCTTCAAAATCTGTGCTTTTTTGCAGAACGATTTTGTCAGGTTTTACAAAATTTAAAATGGCCATTTTTTTATTTTGTTTTGTTTGATTTAAAATTATTTTGTTTATCAGCTTTTTCAGCTTCACTCATCATCGTTGTGTCGCTCACTTCATCTTTTTATTCTCTATTCAACAGGCACAGCCCAATTGTGCGTTAGTAAAGTCCTCCCTATGGGGAGGATTTAAGCGGGCTTTACTTACTATAAAGTTCAACTATCAATTGCTCCTTAATATTTTCAGGAACACTTTCTCTTTCAGGAAAAGCAATAAAAGTTCCTTTCATGTCTTTCTCATTCCAATCTATCCAGTTAAACTTTGGATTTTTTGGTTTAAGATAACTCACTAAAAATTCGTTATGAGAAGATTTTTCTTTAAGTCCGATGGTATCACCGGGCTTTAAAGAATAAGAAGGGATGTTTACTACATCACCATTTACCGTTATGTGTTTGTGAGATACCAACTGGCGGGCAGCCTGTCGGCTTGGAGCAATACCCATACGATAAACAGTGTTGTCCAAACGGGCCTCCAATAATTTAATAAGATTTTCTCCAGTTACACCTCCTTTACGGGCAGCTTCGGTAAAGGTGTTACGGAACTGCTTTTCCAAAAGCCCATAAGTGTATTTGGCTTTTTGTTTTTCACGTAGCTGAAGGGCATATTCACCAAGCGTTTTACGTTTGCGGGCAGCCCCATGCATACCCGGGGGATTACTGTTTTTTGTTAACCATTTACCATTACCTGTAATAGGCTCTCCGAATATCCTGGAGATCTTGGTTTTTGGTCCTGTGTAACGAGCCATGTATATATTGATTTTTTAGTGTCGGTACATCATCATTAAAAATCAAAAATTAATGATGCACCCGGTTATTAAATATTTAAAATTTGAAATCTCTAGTTTGAATGGTATCAAATCACAAATTTCAAATTCGAAATTGTTATACTCTTCTCTTCTTTGGCGGACGACATCCATTATGCGGTAACGGAGTTATGTCCTTTATCATGGAAATTTCCAGACCAGATTGTGATAAAGCCCTGATAGCGCCCTCGCGTCCGGAACCTGGACCTTTCACAAAAACATCACAACGCTTCATACCTGCATCTAATGCAACTTTTGCTGCATCTGAGGCAGCCATTTGCGCGGCATAAGGTGTGTTCTTTTTGGAACCCTTAAATCCCATTTTACCTGCAGATGACCATGCGACAACCTGTCCCTGCTTGTTGGTTAAACTAATAATAATGTTGTTGAAACTTGCTGTAACATGAGCATCACCGTAGGTATCTACTTTTACTACTCTTTTTTTGGGTGCTGCTTTAGCGCTGGGAGCTTTTGTGTTTGTAGCTTTTGCCATAATCTAACTAGGTAATCTTTATTTTTAAAATTGAATCCCGAAGTTTTCGAGACTGAATCAATCCTCCATCCGGCTTAAGAGATCTGGTACTGATTCAAAATTAATAAGCCTTTATTAAAAGCCGCGAGCTACTAGCTATGAGTTTTGAGCAATGCTCATGGCTCGTGGCTGTCAGCTCAAAGCTGGTATTTCTATTTCTTAGCTGCCTTCTTTTTAC
>JBPCQG010000005.1:0-23329 GCA_050998315.1 Chitinophagaceae bacterium | reverse complement strand
ATTAGGAGAGTTTTAAACTACTTCGCCCTTTTGATATATAGTTACCTTAATTATATATAATTTTAAGAAAGGATTTTTGCAAAATCCGCTTCGCTCTAAGAGTTTTTTCTTTCCTCTTTCACAAGCCATCCCTCCCCTTCAGCTACGGAAAATCGTATTAAAAAACTTACGATTTCCCTCCGACCACAAGACCAACTACGTTAACATAATATTGTCTTATAATCTTTCGCCTCATTTTTCTGTTGTTTAAAGCAGTGCCTGCTATTGCGATTTTTCCCTACGGCGAAAAATCGCAATAGCAGGCAAAGGCAATGAGGCGCCAGCTGATAAGAAATTCTTATGTTAAGTAGACGTTACACAGACTCTCGCAGGTTTTAATGTATGGCTCTGGTGCTTATTTTATCGTAGCGAGCATGGGGATTACCACTTCTGTTTTGGTGAATCTTTTCCCTCGGAAAAATCTTGGAATATACATTTTATAACTCCCTTTGGTTTCTGGGGGGATTTTAAAATATAAAACCGCTCAATGTAGAAACAACAAGCGGTTTACCAAAAGATTTTAAATACCGATGTTAAAGATGCTCAAACAAAGCAATACGTTGCATTCGCCTGGAACAATTATCTACGGGGCATGTAGCTTGATGGATAACTACGATTAAATGGGAAAATTGCAAGAGCAGCAAATTTTACTCTGCGGTTGTGTTAATAAACTTAAAGTGGGTTGTTGGATCTCTTTTTTATGAAAACCGAAGAAAGAAGTAAACAATATTACCAATAATAAGCAATTCAATCATCAAGGTTAATACGAGACTAAGTTTCGTTCTATTGTTTTCTGAATCATTGTGGGACATATAAAGTTATATGTAGCGGAAGCCACTTTTATTAGCGAAGATTTAAGAAAGACTATTATAATAGTTTTCTACAATGTTAAGACTGATCGTCAACTATCGGTGCGTTTTTAAGTTCAAACGCAATCCACATGTAAAGTGCAACCAATATTCCGATTATTATATACATAGGTTATTTTTTAATTACCCTCTTGAACGAAAAGTATTGAATGTTATTGTATCAGTACGTTAATTTAGCCAAAAGAGTTGTTTAATGGGTGTTTTTAATTGTAAGATAGTTCTTATTAATCTCATAACTCATAAGTAAGTAGTAATAATACTACACTGTTTCTATGAAAATTTGGGAGTTTATAAAAAAGCCTCCATTAAGAAGGCTTAGTTGTAATAATTGCTTGTTCATAACGCAAGCAATTAAAAAACGTTATGTAGTAAATTTTTATTATGTAAAAAGTAATATTTTTTAAAACTCTTGAGCGGGACATTATTAAAAAATGAAGAATATTTTGAGCGGTGCGTATTAAAGAATCATCATGGCTTACTACAATTTCTTTAATAAAAAAAACCGGAATCTCATCCCGGGCTCTTCTACGGATTTACAAAAATTAATTCACAAACTTTGCATCAGCAGTATCATATTTTGCCTGATATATTTTTACTTTATCCGGCTGGTTTAAACTTGAATATATTCTTGTCATAAGGTCAACGATAGATTTATATTTTGATTTATCAGATTTTTTATTGCTGCCTTCAAGGCTGGATAATGCTTTTTCTGCATAAGGAATTGCTTTATTAAAATTGTCTTTTGCCTGTGTATTAAGATCAGCTTTCATTTTTACATCTTCGGGCTTAGTCCCCTTAATAGCTATAGCTTTCGCTTTTATATCTATTCCTGCATTATAATTATATTGTCCTAACAACCAATTTGTATTTACATCATTAGGTTTTGCTGCCAAAACTTTTTGTAATTCAACACCTACATTTTTTAACAGGGCTTCTTTATTATTAATTTTTGCCCCCGCATCACTGTTGTAAACATAAATAAAAGCTTCGTTGGCATAATTAAAATGATATTGCACGCTATCAGGATATGCTATTACCATCTCATCATATTTTTTAAATAAGGCATCGTAATCTTTTTTATCCCTGTAATAATCCAGCATTACAGCATCATAGTAATCATCTTTTGGATAATTTTTTTTACCCAGGGCTAAATACTTTAGAAAATTTGCCTCATCCTTCGCTTCTTTGTAATAAAAACTAAGCCACTGATATGGTAATTGATAACTGACTTTGTCATTAGCAGTACCGGTAATATTTGCATCTGCTAATTTTTTTAAATAGTTGGCAGCTTCTTCTTTTTTACCTGCATTTATAGCAGCTTTACCTGTAGTTAAAATCAACTGTGTATCAAGTTCTGACAATGCCCATTTTTGTGAGAAAATGTACCTGCCAACCATATCTGAGTTTTTAAACATGGTTAGTGCCTGATCGTAATCAGCTTTATTTCCACTGGTGGCACCGGCGTTAAATGCTGCTGCACCGGCATCATAATATCCTGTATACAGATCAAATACCGGTTTGTATTGATCCTGGGTAAGTGCAAGAAATACTTTTTTGTCTTTATCATCTGCTACCGCTTTTTTAAGAGCTTCAAAAGCTTGTTCCCTTGCATCGGGCACTGAAAGTTTAAATTGTGCGTCAGCAGCTAATGCCCCATAAACTTTACTCTTATAATATAATGCTAATGGGTCAGCAGGATTCTTTGAAATGGCTGCATCAACTTCAGCTTTCGCTTTATCATATTGTTTTGCATCGAGATAAGATTTTATTTTTTTTGCATCCTGTGCAAATAATCCGGATATCATACATAAAAAAATAGAGCCGGTTAAAAGTATTTTTTTCATACTGCTGATTTTAGTTATTAAATTTCTATATGTGTGTTTTATACTTAATTTATTTTTCTTCTGAAATATCATCGTTTACATCTTCCGCTGAACTTTCTGGCTGATCTACAGACGTATCTTCAGGGATATTGGTTGTATCAATTCCTTCAGTAATAACGTGAATAGGATCACCGGCTACAGTCTCTATTAATTCATCATCATCTTCATGTTCGCTTAGCTTTGTGATTGCTGCTATTTCATCTCCATCATCAAGTTTTATTAATTTAACTCCCTGGGTTGCCCTGCCAACTTCTCTGATATTAGCAATAGAAGTTCTGATAGTAACTCCGGATTTACAGGTTATCATTAGATCTTCTTTTTCCGTAACATCTAAAATGCCTATTAATGGTCCGGTTTTATCAGTAACCTTAATAGTCTTTACTCCTTTACCTCCCCTGTTAGTAATTCTATATTCATCTATTGCTGTACGCTTGCCAAAACCTTTGCGACTTACAACAAATACTGTTGTAGAAGGGTCATCTTTATTTACGCATATCATTCCTACAACTTCATCATTCTTTTCATCTACCTCAATGCCGGCAACACCAATAGCCCCCCTGCCGGTTGGTCTTACTTTATATTCAGGAAAATGAATAGCCCTTCCACTTTTTACTGCCATCATTATTTCTTTTTTACCATCAGTTAAGCACGCATGTATCAACTGGTCACCTTCGTTAATTGTTATGGCATTAATTCCTGTTTGTCTTGGTCTTGAAAAATCAGCAACTTTTGTTTTCTTTATAATGCCCTGGCAGGTACATAAAATAATGTAATGATTGTTTATATATTCTTCATCCTGCAGATCTTTTATATCGATAATAGCTCTTACTTTATCATCAGGAGGTATCTGCATTATGTTTTGAATTGCCCTTCCTTTACTTTGCCTGTCTCCTTCTGTAATTTCATAGACCTTAAGCCAGAAACATCTTCCTTTTTCTGTAAAAAATAATAAGGTATGATGGGTTGAAGCTACAAAAAGATGCTCAATAAAATCTTCATTTCTTGTACTGCTGCCTCTTGCTCCTCTTCCACCCCTGCGTTGCTGGCGATATTCAGTGGCTGAAGTTCTTTTTATATAACCTAAATGTGAAATGGTTACAACAACATCTTCTTCCTCAATAAGGTCTTGCATTCTTATTTCATCATCCAAATAAACGATCTCTGTTTTTCTTGCATCCCCAAACTTTTGTTTTACTTCTGCCAGTTCATCTTTAATTATTTGAAAGCGTAAACTTTCTGTTGCTAATATTTCTTCCAATCGTGCTATTAATGCCATAACCTCTGCATGCTCTTCTCTTATCTTATCAATCTCCATCCCGGTTAACCTTTGCAAACGCATTTCAAGCACAGCTTTTGCCTGTATGTCGCTCATGGCAAAATTTGTCATCAATCTCTCTTTTGCAATATCAGGAGTAGATGAATTTCTTATCAAAGCTATTACCCCATCAAGATTGTCAAGAGCAATAATATAACCTTCAAGAATGTGCGCTCTTTCTTTTGCTTTTCTTAATTCAAATTCTGTCCTTCTTCTTACAACCTCATGCCTGAATTCAATGAATTCTTTGATAAGATCTTTTACATTCAGCACTTTTGGTCTTCCATTTATCAACGCAACATTGTTGGTTCCAAAAGAAGTTTGCAGTTCTGTATGCTTATAAAGATGATTGATAACAACCTGCGCAATTGCATCTTTTTTAAGCTCAACCACTATCCTGGTACCTTCTTTATTGTTACTTTCATTATTTACATCAGATACACCCTCAATAATTTTATCAGAAACCAAATGCCCTATCTTTTCAGTAAGAACATCCCTGTTAACCTGGTAAGGCACTTCTGTTATAACGATTTTTTCCCTACCGGTCTTTGACGTTTCAATCGTTACTCTTCCGCGGAGCACTACCCTACCTCTGCCAAAATGCAAACCAGCTCTAACACCTTCATAGCCATAAATTATTCCGCCTGTAGGAAAATCAGGAGCCTTTATGATTTTTATCAAGTCATCTATTGTAATCTCTTTATTATCAACATATGCAACACAGGCATCCACAACTTCACTTAGGTTATGTGGAAGCATATTAGTAGCCATACCCACAGCAATTCCACTTGAGCCATTTACTAATAATTGAGGAATACGGGTTGGTAACACGGTTGGTTCTTTGGTAGTATCATCGTAATTCAATTGAAAATCAATAGTATCCTTTTCAATATCCTCCAGCATACTTTCAGCAAATCGCTGCAAACGAACCTCGGTATAACGCATAGCCGCCGGGCTATCACCATCCTGGCTTCCAAAATTTCCCTGCCCGTCAATGAGCATATACCGCATGCTCCACTCCTGCGCCATACGAACCATTGTATCATAAATGGCCGTATCGCCATGCGGATGATATTTACCCATTACATCACCTACAATACGGGCAGATTTTTTATAAGGTTTGCCGAAAGTATTGCCCATCTCATGCATACCAAATAAAATGCGGCGGTGTACCGGTTTTAGTCCATCTCTTACATCAGGCAAAGCTCTGCCCACAATCACGCTCATTGAATAATCAATGTAGGATGATTTCATTTGTTCCTCAATATTTACCGGGATAATTCTGCCTCTGGGTATACCGTCTGTAGGTAGTTGATTGTCTATAGTTTCCATATATTTTTTCCTATCGCAAATATACTTTATTCACGCCGTTTTACCTTGTTCTATACGTCACTTAATCCTCAATTTTTACACAATTATTTTATGTAATAAAAGCAATTACTCTCTTTATAAAAAGTCTGACTTACTTTTATTTTTGTTTTAAAAAAAATACGTGTTTGGTTTAAAGAAATTTGTTTTTTAAATGAAAAAAATATTACTGTTTGGAGCTGGTAAATCTGCCTCCTGTTTAATAGATTACCTGGTTAAAGAATTGAGTGAAAATGATTGCCATTTAATAGTATGTGATGCAGATCTTTCCCTGGCTAAATCAAAAACAGGACGGGCTGAAAATGCTGATGCTGTTTCAATAAATGTAGAGGATGGAGATAAAAGAGAGGATATGGTACGATCTGCAGATATTGTTATTTCTATGCTTCCTCCTGCCCTGCATTTTTTAATTGCCAAAGACTGTGTTCAATTTGGTAAAAACCTGCTTACCGCTTCTTATGTAGATGAAAATATAAGGTCTCTTGAAAAAGAAATCTCCAATAAAAAATTATTGTTCTTATGTGAGATGGGACTTGATCCGGGAATTGATCACATGAGTGCAATGAAGATGATCCATTCAGTTAAATCACAAGGCGGTGAAATTAACTCCTTTATATCTCATTGCGG
Source organism: Chitinophagaceae bacterium (assembly GCA_050998315.1). Classification (GTDB taxonomy): domain Bacteria; phylum Bacteroidota; class Bacteroidia; order Chitinophagales; family Chitinophagaceae; genus Ginsengibacter. Next base: position 17,228 of record JBPCQG010000005.1, on the reverse strand, counting down.
AGGATTAATTGCTCCGGAAAGTGATAACAATCTAATGCATTACAAAATAACCTGGAACCCCCGAAACATTGTGCTGGCAGGCAAAGACGGCGCTGAGTATTTGAAAGAAAATCAAACAGTGAGGATTCAATACAAATCTGTTTATAGAAATTGTCCTACAGTCAATCTTATCAATAATTATCCCTTATGCTGGTATCCAAACCGCGACTCATTGCATTATATTGATCTTTATGGACTGCAGGGAATCTCTACGTTCATCAGAACAACTTTACGGCATCCTGCTTTTTGCAGAGGATGGAACAAGATTGTTAATATGAGATTAACTGCCACCGATGATTTTGAAAGTATTAAAAATTGTAAAACGTTTTCAGATTGGCTCACAGTAAAAACATCTCCCTATTTTACAAACAAAGATTGGAATAATTATTTACAAATTTATTTAACTGATCCTTTTAGAAATGAATTTGACAGGCAAATGGTTTTTCTTGGTTTGAGAAGCAGAGAACTGTTACCGGAAAATTTTAAATGCTCCGCAGACATATTGCAATACGTAGTTGAAAAAAAACTTGCAATACTTCCGGACGACAAGGATATGATAGTTATGTTACATGAAGTTGAATATAAAATGGGAAATAAGAAGTATGAAATAAGAAGCAGCTTCATTGTAAAAGGCGAAGACAGTTTGAAAACTGCTATGGCAAAAACCGTTGGATTACCCCTTGGTATTGCAACTAAATTAATTTTACAGAATAAAATAAAATTAACAGGATTGCATATTCCTGTTGTTCCTGAAATTTATGAGCCTGTATTAGCTGAGTTGGAGGAAAACGGAATAATTTTTAATGAAACAATTCAAGCTTTAGATGGATAGATTTAAGGTTGGCATAGCTGATGCGATTAGTGCTCTGGGTAAAGAGACAGATAAAAATTTTACAGTTCTTATAAAGGATGGAGTGATGAGCATTGAATATTTTGCTCCAAAAAATATTGACACACAGCAGCCTCATTTGCAAGATGAAATATATGTAATAGCTTCCGGCAGTTCTCAATTTTTTCGTGATGGTGAAATCGTGGGTTGTAACAAAGGCGATGTGATCTTTGTTCCTGCAGGTATGGAACACAGGTTTATGAACTTTACCGACGACTTTGCAACATGGGTAATTTTTTATGGTCAGGAAGGCGGGAAGAGATCAGGGCAATAAAATTTTTTTTAATTCCTCCACTCCTTCTGTAGCCGGCTTTTCAATAAAAATAAAGTTTGTTGGTGCAGAAGTGTAAGGAATTTTTTTATCAATGATATATTTTGGTACATGATGCGGAACATAATCTACCAGGCCGGCAGCAGGATATACCTGTAATGAACTGCCAACTAAAACAAATATATCAGCCTGCGACATAATTTTCATTGCTTCGGTGATCTTTGGCACAGGTTCTTCAAACCAAACAATATGCGGACGGAGCTGACTTCCATCCCCAGCCGTATCTCCTAAATTAATATCATCTCTTATTTCATAAATTTTATTTTCATCTTTGTCTCCTCTCATTTTAAAAATTTCTCCATGCAGATGAATAACATTTGTTGAGCCACCCCTCTCATGCAGGTCATCTATATTTTGTGTAACGATCGTAACATCAAAATTCTTTTCAAGTTCAGCCAAACCTATGTGAGCCGCATTAGGAAATGCCCCTGCAACATCTTTTCTTCTCATATTATAAAAATCCAGAACAAGTTCTGGGTCTTTTTTAAATGCTCCTGGTGTTGCAACATCCTGAACATTATATCCCATCCACAATCCATCATTGTCCCTGAAAGTTTTTAACCCACTTTCTGCGCTGATACCTGCGCCGGTAAGAACAACAATATGTTTTTTAATTTCAGGCATTGATCATTGCTCTCCCGACAATTCCATAATTATTTTCCATTCTTTTTCTGTAACGGGCTGAACAGATAATCTTCCTAAACGAACGAGCGCCATTTCCTGCAAACGCTTATCAGCCTTTATTTGAGAGAGTGTAACAGGGTTCTTTAATTTCTTTACAGGCTTAAGATCAACGGCTACCCAATTAGTATCTTCTGTTGTTGGATCCTGGTAAAATTCTTTTGAAACTTTGGCAATACCAACAATCTCCATTCCTTCATTGCTGTGATAAAATAAAACTTCATCACCTTTCTTCATTGCTTTTATATGAATTCTTGCGGCGTAATTTCTTACACCACTCCAAAAGGTTTCCTTGTCTTTTACCAATTGCTCCCAACCGTAAACATTGGGTTCTGATTTTACTAACCAATAAGACATAATGTGCGATTTTAGATGTTAGATGTACGATGTTAATGTACTTTTTGAAATGAGGTTCTTAAATCTAAAGAAAAGAACTTGTTTGAATTATAAACTTTCAAAGTCTCCCTTTAGGGAAGATTTATTGGGTGTCATCTTCACTCCCACCCACTTGCCAGCACATCTGCAATGTGCATGGTTTTTAAGGGCAAACCTTTTCCTTTAATATATCCGTCAATATGCAGCAGGCAACTTGAGTCAGTGGATATTATGTATTCAGCCCCCGTTGCCAAAGCATGATTCACTTTTTGATCTGCCATGGCAATAGATATGGCTTCAAACTTTACAGCAAAAGTTCCTCCAAAGCCGCAGCAGGTTTCATTATCAACCATCTCAACCAATTCCAGCCCTTTTACATTTTTCAAAAGTTTTCTTGGACCTTCTTTTATTTTGCATTCTCTAAGTGCTGCGCAACTGTCATGATAAGTCGCTTTCGCTTTTAGCATTGCCCCGTAATTAGTGATCTTTAAAACGTCAGTTAAAAAAGATGTGAATTCATATATACGATTACCAAGATCCTTTACTTTATTATGCGAAGTAGAATTCTCGAATAGTTTGCCATAATAATTTTTTACAAATCCAACACAGGAGGCGCTGGGTGCAACTATGTAATCGGTATTGTCGAAATCTTTTATAAATTTTGAAGCAACATCTCTTGCTTCATTCCAAAATCCTGCATTAAATGCCGGCTGACCGCAACAGGTTTGGTTTGGATTGTACTCGACTTCGCAGGTAGCTTTTTCCAAAACCTTAACCATGTTAAAGGCCGTCTCGGGATATAACTGGTCAACAAAGCATGGTATAAAAATTTGAACTCGCATGCCCCCTAACCCCCTAAAGGGGGAATTTTGGTTTTAATAGTTTAAAAATTTTTTTTCACTTCTTATAAAATGACTGTTGCAATGCGATCATCTTTAAAGTGGTAATTGCTGCTTCTTCTCCTTTATTGCCATGTATGCCTCCCACCCTGTCCTGGGCCTGCTCATCATTGTCAACAGTGAGAACACCAAAAACTGTCGGCACCGGTAAAGATAAATTCAATTGAACTACTCCATCAGTTATTGCTTTGCATATATAATCAAAATGAGGTGTATCGCCACGAAGCACGCAACCCAATGCAATAAAGGCATGCGGCTTTTCCGATGATGAATTATCCCAAAAACTTTTTATGGCAAACGGAATTTCAAATGCACCAGGAACTGTAATCACTTTATAATTCTTTATTTCATATTTAGAAAGAATATGTAAACAACCTTCTTCCAGTTTATCAACAATAGCAGCATTCCATTCGGTACGCACAATAATAATACAGGCATCCTTTTGCAGAATGCCCGGGTTTAAATTAAATTGATCAGGATCAGTTATTGCCATCTCATACTCATTAATATTTATTATTCTCCAAGTTCGCCCAGGCGTGCAAGATACCTGTCAATATTAGCAGCTTTATCTGATAGAGGATACTCCTTTTTTATTTTTTTATACAGGTCGATTGCCTCTTGTTTTTTACCAATAGTTTCTGCAAATAATCCTGCTTTAAATAAAAATTCTGAAGAAGTGAATTCATCCTTTTCATTTACATCAGCAGCCTTTTTGTAATAATCAAATGCATCAGTATTTTTCTTTTGTTCTGCATAAGCGTCACCCAGCATACCATATGCCCTGCTTTGTATTTGCTTAGCATCTGTTTTAAAATCTTTTAAATACTTTATTGTTTTATCAAATTGTTTTAAATGCAGGTAGCTGGCGCCTGCATAATAATTACAAAGGTTTGATGCATCTGTACCACCATATTTACTGATAAACTTTAATGCGCCGGAAGTTCCTCCATCTCCGTTTAATACCCTGTTTGCCATCACTGTTTTTAGCGAGTCCGGCGCATTGCTAAAATCACTAAAGTATTTTTGAACAACAAAAACTGCATCATTTGCTTTTTCTTCCTTCGGTAATTTAACCATGTATTTATACACCAGCCATCCGCCGGCAAGTAAAATAATTGCTGTGCTGATATAAATGAGGGGCTTACTGTTTTTCTCCCAGAAACCTCTTGCCCTGGTCACCACATCAACATCTGTTTTTGGGACTTTTGTTTCCAACACTTTTTTTTCTGCCATCTATAATTCTTGAGCCTCGCCCTCATTCCCTCTCCTGCAGAGGTCGGGCAATTATTATTAATTAAAAAATTGTTTGTTACTTTTCAACTTTAAATACTTAATCATCAGTCAACAATAAAAGGATAATCCTGTTGTACATATACATCTTTAAACACTTCACTATCATCCGGCCACGGACTGTCTTCAGCAAATTTTACTGCTTCCTCCACCTGAACTTTTACTCTTTCGTTTATTGCTTCAAAATCCTTGTCAGAAATTTTATAGTTCTCTTTTAATTTATGCAAAGTAGTTTCAATGGGATCCTGTAATTTATATTCTTCCATTTCTTCTTTGGTGCGGTACTTTGCAGGGTCGCTCATACTATGACCTTTATAACGATATGTTTTTACCTCCAATAAAGTAGGTCCGTCTTTTTCTCTTGCCCTTTTTACAGCTCTCATAACGGCCTCATGCACATCCTCCGGCACCATACCATTCACTTTATCTCCCGGCATATCATACGCATCTGCCAGTTTATAAATATCCAGCACATTAGATGTACGGGCAACAGATGTGCCCATTGCATAATTATTGTTTTCGCAAATAAAAATTACTGGTAGTTTCCAAAGCATTGCCATATTAAATACTTCATGTAACATGCCTTGCCTTGCTGCACCATCGCCAAAAAAACAGAGCACTACATTTTTTGTGTCCTTATATCTTTCAGCAAATGCTAGTCCTGCTCCCGTGCCAATCTGTGCTCCCACAATACCATGACCGCCAAAAAATCTTTCTTTTACACCAAAAAAATGCATGCTCCCACCTTTGCCTTTACTGCAGCCTGTTGCTTTACCAAATAGTTCAGCCATACAGCTCTTTGCAGTAACTCCTTTAGCAATCGCCATTGCATGATCACGATAAGCGGTAATAAAAATATCATCAGGCGTAGTAGCTGTCATAGCACCGGCAATAATAGCTTCCTGACCAATATATAAGTGACAAAAGCCACGGATCTTTTGCATCCCGTACAACTGCCCTGCTTTCTCTTCAAAGCGGCGCATTAATAGCATTAATTCGTACCAATATAAATAAGTTTCTTTTGAAAACTTTGTTGCCAAGGGTTATTTATTTAGGCGGCAAAGATAAGGGGGAAACATCAACTTTTGTCAGCTGATTTAAGATAAGAAAATAAGGATTTTTGGTAGCCAGCTTCAGTATTTCTAATCATCTTCACAGGCGTCGCACACTTGTACATTGGTAATTTTATGGGCTTGTTTATACTTATCACTTTCATCTTATCTTGCAATTTCATGCTTCACCTTAATAAGATAATCCTTACTCAATTTAAAAATTATCCCTCTTCATCTTTCGAATTTAAAGAAAGGGTTACCGGCATTTGCGGATTTAATGGTAAAGGAAAAACTAATTTATTGGATGCTATTTATTATTTATGTTTCACTAAAAGTTACTTTTCTAAATCAGATCTTTTAAATGTACAATTCAATGCAGATGGATTCAGGATTGAGGGAAACCTTGCCCAAATCCAATCCAAAGGAGATGGCTTTAAAGAAGACTTTAATGTAGTATCTATTTTTAGAGGGGCTGGTAAAAAAGAAGTTTTAGTGAATGATATTGCTTATGAAAAATTTTCATCTCACATTGGTAAATTTCCCTGTGTTATGGTTGCCCCTGATGATATTGAAATGATAACAGGCGGCAGTGAACAACGAAGAAGATTTATTGATACTGTGCTAAGCCAGATGGATGCAGGATACCTGCAACAACTTATTATTTACAATAAAGTTTTATTGCAGCGCAACAGCCTTCTCAAAAGTTTTGCAGATCAAAAAAACCGTGATCTGCAATTGCTGCAGGTACTGGATTCACAATTGATTCAGCCGGGGAAGGAAATCTATAAAAAAAGAAAATCATTTTTAGAAAGGCTTATTCCTCTTGCCAAAGAATTTTATTTACAGATTGCAGACAATAATGAGGTAATTGATTTGAATTATGAGAGCCAGTTAAATGAGTATACATTCGGGAAGCTATTGGACAAATGTAAGGAAAGAGATATCATATCACAACGCAGTAATGCAGGCATTCATAAAGATGATTTGGGTTCGCAGCTTAATGGAAAGCCATTTAAAGCAGTTGCCTCGCAGGGACAAAAGAAAAGCCTGCTGTTTGCTTTAAAGCTGGCAGAGTTTGAAATGCTGAAAGAAAATAAAGGGTTTGCCCCTCTCCTTTTGCTGGATGACGTTTTTGAAAAATTAGATGACCTGCGAATGCAAAATTTATTGCAGTGGGTTTGCGTAAATAATGAAAGCCAGGTTTTTATTACCGACACTCATTTGGACAGGCTGGAACTTTCTTTAAATAAATTTGGCTTTAATAGCCAGATAATAGAATTGAATTGAATTGAATTAAAGGCAACGTGAAACGTTAGACGTCAAACGTGAAAAAATTCTCACGTTTCACTTTTCACGTCTCACGATATATAATTGCTTAACACTAATTTTGAGTTATGAGTGAAGTTTCGCTGGCAGATGCCATAAAAGAGTTTTTAAACAAGAGCAGATTAAAGGGTGGCATTCAGGCATTGCAGATACAGGATGCCTGGGAAAAAATTATGGGAAAAACAATTGCTAGATACACCGATAAAATTGAGATCGTTAATTCAACTTTGTTCATTTCCTCTACAGTTGCGCCATTGAAAAATGAATTGCTTTATCAAAAAGAAAAAATTATTGAAAGAGTAAATGAGGCGCTTGGTGAAAAAGTTATAACTGAGGTAGTGATAAAGTAATGCACCATCCCTGCATCGCCATGAGTTTGTTTTTCCAAACTGTTATGGATGTAGAATGCTGTTGTTTGGCTTTCCTGTTGAATCATTAATTTAATAATAGAGCTCTATCAAATAAACTTATTTCTTCATCAGCTTTCTCATAAAGTAATCTGCAACAGCTCCATCTACTGTAAGTGCATTTGAATGTTTCATCCAATGATGTGTATCTCCCGGGATCACCAATGTTTCAATAGGCACACCTTTTTTTTCCAGCCTCTTTACAAGGTCAGTACTTTGTATGAATTGCACATTCCTGTCATCATCAGCATGAATGATCAAAACAGGTGATGTCCAGTTTTTAACTGTTGCAACCGGTGAAGAGAGATAAGCAAGCTGTGTGGCCGAATCTGCATCCGGAGCTTTCTCATACCCGCCAACAGCGGGAGGCGTTCTTGAATTATTGCTCCAGTCATGAACGCCATGTATATCTACACCTGCAGCAAAAAGCTTTGAGTCACGGCTTAAGGCAAGCGCTGTAAGGTAACCGCCATAAGACCCTCCGTAAACGCCAATCCTGCTTTTATCTACAAAGGGTTGTGCACCAAGCCAGACAGCCGCTGCCTTTATATCCTGGTATTCAGAAGCGCCAAAGGCTCCTCCATCTTTGGGTCTATGAAACTTAAATCCATAGCCTATCCCCAAGCGGTAATTAACTGATAACACCACAAAACCAAGATTAGCCAGGTGTTGATTAGTTGCATAAGCATTAGCATAATAATCAGAATAATGCCATCCCAATAACATTTGTCTTGGTGGCCCGCCATGAATGTAAATGATGGCAGGTTTTTTAGAAGCACCACCAACAAGATTAAACAACTGTGCATGAACAGTTAAACCATCAGGAGATTTAAAAAGAACCTGCTTCGGTGTTACCAACTGGTTTTGGGGATAAGACGTAGGTATGTGATCTAATGCAAGTAGTTTTATATCTTTTTGACCCAATGATAATATGGCGGGCAACGGCGGCCTTTGTGCAGTAGCACTGATCATTGCAATAGCTGAACCATCACCTGTAATTATGGGTGACCATTCCAACCCAGTACCAGGTGTAATAATTTCCATCTCAGCTTTATCAACTGAAACCCGTGCAATATGCCTTCGGTCAATGTCCAGTTTATCCAGACCTGTATTGCCAGCAAAAAAGATCCATTCGCCATCAGGACTTAATGAAATATGTTCTGCCATAAAATTGCCAGGTGTAAGCAGTAATGGAGAACCGCCATTAGTACTAATTGAATAGATATGCGGCCATCCATCCATATAAGAAAGAAAAACAATACGATTTTTAGCAGCCCAATGAAGATTGTAACCACCATGTGTACCTGAAGGAGAACCTTCAAGTGTTTGAGGAGCTTTCCATATTTCGGTTACTTTACCAGTTGCAATATCAGCTGTAAGAATAGACCACGGCTGATGACGTCTTGCCAGTAAAGAGTCTGGCGGGCCGCCGCCACCTGCGTTACGGATAAACACAAGTTGGCTTCCATGGGGTGACCATTTTGGATTGTTATCTCTCTTGAAAGAGGGCGCTATCCATTTGATATTTGTTGAATTCATCGAGTATACACCTATTATGCTATGATCGACGCGGTTACTTACAAAGGATATATTGGAACCATCAGGAGACCATGACATAGAACCCGTTGTACCCTGGGAAATGAATAGACTTTTTGCTGAAGATGAAGCATCCAGTGGTGAAATCCATGCATGCCCACTCTTTATAAAAACAACAGAATCATTCTTTGGAGAAATGGCTGGTTCATCTGCTTCGGCTATAACTTTAGCAACACCGCCTGCGAATGGTACACTTAATATTTGCACTTTTGGAGGCATGGCACTGAACGTGGCATTCACAGCTACATCACGATTCCAGTTACTCCCATGGTCACCGCCCCTGACAAATACCACCCATTTCCCATCACCCGATATTGATAGACTTGTTATCTCCTGGGCATCATCAATATTATAATTAGTAAGCTTACGGGGAGTAAACGATGGGCCTTCTGCAACATACACATTTCGTTTACCTTCTTCATCAAAAGCCCATGCTATTTTAGATCCTCCTGCAGAAGCTGTAAGCTCTGTAGGGAAAGGATAGGATTTTATAGATTGAAGTGTAAAAGTTGGTGACTGTGCTAAAATACATTGAGCGATAAGAAATGAAATGCAAAAGAAAATGATCCGCTTTTTTAAAAGATAATTCATGAGTAGTTATTGGTTTTAATTGAATCGAAATAGAATTACCCTTCATGTTTCCGGTTCATATTTAATATGATTCCGCTATCATAGCTCTCTGATCGTAATATTTTTAAACCAGGCTTTATTGCCATGATCCTGTAATGCAATTCCTCCTTTTTTAGCTGTTCCATAATCAGAGAAGTCTTTCCATTTTCCTTCTGTTCTTTTTTTCTTCCAGTCATCACTCCAGGCCTCAAATTCAACAATCTTTTCTCCATTTAACCAATGCTCAACATGCCCTTTATTAAAAATAATTTTACTTGTATTCCATTCACCTAAAGGCTTAACATTCTTTTTTTCATTTGCTGTATACATTGCATAGTCTGCACCGGTCTTTTGCCATTCTTCAAGTTTGTCCGGAACGCCAATATCATCTATCATTTGATATTCAGGTCCCGTTTCGTAAGGAGATTTATATTTGTCACTTTCAATTACATGGTACATTACGCCGCTGTTGCCACCCTTACTCATCTTCCACTCCCAGTTTAGTTCAAAATTCTCAAATTGTTTATCAGAAACTATATCGCCACCTGCAGCATCCCTGGCAGCACCAAGGCAAACCATTGCGCCGTCTTCAATGGCCCAATTTTTTATTTCGCCGGTTTTATTAAAGCCATGCCATCCGCTCAGGCTTTTACCATCAAACAGGCTTATAGTTTTTCCTGTATCAGACTGCATTTTGCTTATGGAATTGTTGCAGGATATAACGCACAAAACAGACAATAAAAGGCAGGCATTTATAAATTTTGATTTCATATATAAGATGGTTTAAATTTTTACTAATTGCATTTTGTCGGGGTTCCACCCAATCGCAGTATTTTTATTGTAGCTATCATTACATAACAATGCGGGAGCAGCGGCCCTGTATCCAAACACAGCATCTTCCGTAACTTTTCCCCCACTCCTGATAGCATTAAAAAAATTCACAAAGTGATCATATGGCCCGCCTAAATAATCTTTCTCCGCAGCAAAAGTATATTCTTCCGGAGCTAATATTTTTTTACGACTGGAAACAGGTGTGCCTGCTCTTTTCATTTGTTCAATATAAAACGGATCATCTGATTCGATGGTTTTGTTTCTTTTCAATGTAACACTATCCCATGTTACATCCATAGAACCTTCGCTGCCTACAAGTTTTAAATAAGTAGTTCCGCTGGTTCCATCAACAAAATTACACCTCAATGAAAGATTAAAAGGTGGATGTTCCTTGCTTTGAGGGTCATCAAAAGTTCCTAATAGCACATCCGGAACTTCACGGCCATCTTTCCAATAGCGCAGGCCACCTGAAGCATAAATTTTGTTAGGACCTAAGGAGTTTGTAATAAAATGTAAACTTGAAAAAAGATGAACAAAAAGATCTCCGGCCATTCCCGTTCCATAATCACGATAATTTCTCCATCTAAAAAACCTGGTTGCATCAAAAGGCCTTTTAGTTGTGTTGCTGATGAATGTTTCCCAATCAACATTTTGGGGAGATGCATCTTTAGGAATGGGATATTGCCATGCCCCTGTAGGTGAATGCCGTGCCCAAAAACCTTCTGCATAATTCAACTGTCCTATTGCCCCATCTTTCAGCAATTGTTTTGCTTTTTCATTTCCCAGTGATGATACACCCTGGCTACCTACCTGGAAAATCTTTCCGGTTTCGGTTTGTGCTTTTATTACGGCAGGCCCTTCCTCTATGGCATGAACCATTGGCTTTTCACAATAGGCATGCTTACCTGCCTTCATAGCATTAACTGAAATTTGCTCATGCCAATGATCAGGTGTCGCAATAATCACAGCATCAACATCCTTGCGGTTTAATATTTCTTTGTAACTGCGGGTTGCAAATAAGTCAGCCCCCCAGCGGGTTTGGGCTTCTTTCAGCCGGCCATCATACAGATCGCAAATGGCAACCAGCTTTACCCCGGGTACTTTTAAAGCAGTAGTAGTGTCCTGAGTACCCATACCACCAGCACCAATTATCGCGATATTTATATTGTCATTTGCGCTGCCTGAATATCTCTTAAGATGTTCAACATAATTAGCACTACGTTCCGTTGCAAATAAATTTGAACCCATGGCTACAGCGGCCGTACCGGTCGTAAATTTTTTAATAAAATTTCTGCGGGATGATTGATTAAAATTTTTCATTTAATTTTTCAAATTAGAATTAGTTAGTTATATGTTTAAGTTGCAAATTAATTTTTATTCTCATAAAATTTTATGTCATAAAATTGCTATAGTTCTTTAATGCGTATATTTTTCCATCTAACCTTTATTCCGCCACCATCATGAATTTGAAGCGCAATAAATCCTATCCCCTGCCCGATCTTTTCATCCTTTAAATAAACCATCTGCTTACCATTAAGCCAGGTAGTTACTTCATCATTTAAAACGTATATACGCATATCGTTCCAGTCATCAGGTTTTAAATTTTTTTCATCTTCGGCACTGGGTTTTATAGTCCACCCTCTTCCATACGATTCATAAATACCGCTGGTATGGTGATCTGGCGGTGCCACTTCTACCTGCCATCCGCTAATCTTTGTCCCCTCAATACCAGAGCGGATAAATACGCCACTGTTACCATTTGCTTCAAGCTTGAATTTAAGACGAAGAATAAAATTTTTGTAGTTCTTACCGGTTGAAAGATGTCCATATTGTTTATCAGGACCGCTTTTGCAAACAAGCTCTCTATTATCCACATACCATTTCTCTGTTCCATGTATCGTCCAGCCTGTAAGATCTTTGCCATTAAATATTTTTTTAAAGCCCTGTGAATAAGTATCCCGGCACATAAGGATGAAAGAAAGCAATATCAAAAATTTCATGAATTTGTAGCTTAGATGTTTACAATTATTTTGATAAATATATTGTTATAAAATGAATTTCTATTCAACTTTTCACATCAAAATAAGTTCCAACTTATGGATTAAAATTTTAGAACAGTTAGATTACTTATTTAAATAAATGGTTTTACCTGTTTTAGCTGATTCTTTAGCCGCCGATAAAATCTCTACAACAATTTCATTAACGGGAAATGAAGACAAGTCTTTATCAGGATTAATTTTACCCGTGACTACGGCAGCCAAATAGGAAAATACATTCGACCGCTCATGTGGAAGAGGTGATAGATCAAGCCATGTTTCTTTTCCGGATCGGTCGCCAACAATTTGTTTCATCTTATTTTCTTTATTTGCAATTAATATTCCATTCGTTCCGTATACTTCAGTATTTTTTACATCAAATGGCCAATTCCACGAAGCCTGAATGATGGCCTGGCAAGTTGGGTAAGTGAGAATGATACTTGCCTCATCTTCTACCCTGGGATATACATTTGGCTTGAAGTGTTGCGTAAGCGCTGTAACAGATAAAGGCTTCTGTGCATCCATCAACCAGGTCATTATATCTGCACCGTAACAACCAAAATCCACTAACGCCCCACCCCCATTTTTAATAGGGTCAGTGAGCCAATCTGTAAACTCTTTAGTGCATCCAATTTCTATTGGCCCCTTATGCCCATCCATAAAAACTACTTTACGAATAGTGCCTAAGCTTTTTTCTTTTTTTACCATATCCCATACTTTGGCATGTGAAGAATACCACGTTGTTTCAAAATTGGTTAAAAGATGAATATTATATTTTTTTACCAACGTTCGCATTTGATTTAAATGATCATTATTTACGGCTAATGGCTTTTCAACAATAACATGAATTCCTTTGGGTGCACACATTTTTACTACTTCCAAATGCTCATAAATTGAGTTGAAAGCACAAACAGCTTCGGGTTTAGTTTTTTTAATCAACTCATCCAGGCTTTTAAACCAAAGCGATTCGGGTAAGTTATGTTGTTTTAATAAGCGCATTGCCAGTTCCTGGTTTGGCTCTGCAAATCCTACTATTTCCACCTCGTCCTGCTTACCCATATAATTAAAAACCTGGTTGATATGATTATGCGTCATACCGGCAATGCCTACACGGATGGGTTTGGCCTGAACGAATAACGGCATAAAAAAAAGGAGATTAATGAATAAGAGAAACTGTCTCATAATTTATTTGCAATTTAAAAGGTTAGCCAATGTTTGTTATAAATTATTACGTTAACATTGGAAAACATAAGACTTATAACACCCACTATGTTTTTTCATTTGTTTGCGAAACGCTAATCTAATATGTTTACGGCATAACCATCCACTTCCCCACGATACTAAAGACCTTTCTTCTCCAGCTGCGGATATTTTATGCCAAGTTGCTCCAGGTAGGTTTTGTATTTTGATGGATCATAATAATATTTTTTTAGCAGAGGCCTAAATTCATCCATAATCTTCTTATTAAGATAGATAGCGGGAGGAGTAGCAGCTTCTACAAAAGAAATATATTTAACCTCCTTTGTTTGAACATTTTTATGGTAGTTCCATGCATCTGCAATAATCCTGGGATTAGTAAGCATATCCAATAAGGTAGCAGCCACTACTTTACTTCCGGCCACTACACCTTTGTGTGCGATAGGTGTTGCCATTGCAATAGCATCAGCCCAGTTATGACCCGGTGTGCCTGGTATATTAGATGGGTAACGAAGAACTACGGTAGGTACATTCCATGCAATGTCAGCTATATCATCACTTCCGCCTCCCCACGAAAATGGAACAGGACCATTTAAACTATCAGCTTTTGTTGCCAATCCGTTAATGGGTTCACCAAGCTGATTTTTTTTTGGTGCATTCACCAGTTTCTGAACAGCCCTCGCTAATTGTTGGTCAGATGAATCCCATGTGGGCAGGCCAACCGTTTTAATATTTTTATATACTGCTTCGGCTATTGATTTATTAAAATGCCCCGGCCAGGCAGTACCTAATAACCGGTGAGATACCTTAGTACCTGTAATTGCTGCCACAGAGTTTGAATATAGAATAGCATCATCATACATTGCCTTTATATCTTCATACGTTCTTTCTCTAAGGTAATACCATACAGCAGCTTTAGAAGGGACAACATTTGGCTGATCGCCACCATCAGTAATTACATAGTGCGAACGTTGTGTTGGCTTCAAATGTTCTCTTTTAAACTTCCATGCTATGTCCATTAATTCTACAGCATCCAATGCACTCTTGCCACGCCATGGGGCACCCGCAGCATGTGCAGAATTTCCTTCAAATTTAAATTCTACAGATACCAACCCATTATTGCCTGCGTCTCCCCAACTTACACCCATGTTACCGGCCACATGAGTAAAAATGCATGCATCAACATTCTTAAAATAACCATCACGGATATACCATGCCTTTGTGCCTACTAATTCTTCAGCTACACCCGGCCATATCATTAATGTTCCCGCTATCTTCTCACGTTCCATTATTTCTTTTACTTCAATAGCCGATAATATCAGTAAAGGCAATCCTGAATTATGTCCTTCGCCGTGACCCGGAGCATCTTCCACAATAGGTTCTTTATAAGCCACACCAGGTTTTTGAGATGCTTTGGGAATACAGTCAATATCACTTCCCAAAGCAATCACTGGTTTGCCACTACCCCACTTAGCCATCCATGCAGTCGGTATTCCTGCAATTCCTTTTTCTATAGTAAACCCATTTTTTTTCAAAATGTTCGTTAGGTAAGCAGATGTTTCTGTTTCCTGAAAACCAAGTTCGGAAAAGCTGAAAACCATGTCAACCATTTCCTGTGCAGTTTTCTTTTTTTCATCCAAAGATTTCATCACTTCATTTTTCCATACTTCCACTCTTGAATTTATGGCTCCTTCATTTTTTTGTGCCGCGATGTGACTTGAAAAAGCGAAGAAAATCAGAAGCATTCCCAATCTTAAACAAAGCATAATTTTAGTTTTTGATTTGCGTTTATTAAATACTGTTATAAATATTTACTTTCAATTTCAGCATAGAAAGCCTTAGATAACTTTACAAACTCTTCCTGTATTTTCAGGCTTGTATTTGATTGTATTATCCGCAGTAAGAATATTATTGTTGTTCATCATTGAATTACTCAGCATCCTCACTTCATTCAGTGCATTACCCTCTTTTTGTTGGATAGTCCTGCTCCTGTGAACAAAATAATTTTTCAAAGCCAAAACCATATTATTAAAGAAAACGGATTCAAAAGCTTCAATGGCTGCGTTAAGCTTTGTTCCCTTTTGATCTGCCGCAACCTTTGCTAAATTTTTATAAGCTGATACCTGGTGCTCAACTTTTTTGCGGCATTCATCTATATATTTTTGAGAATAGTTATTTCTGCAAAGCATAATTAATTATTTAAAAATGTTTGCGGTAAAATTAATGAAATCGTTTGTGAATAAATTGCGACAGTAGTAGCCAACTGTAAGAAAGAATTTCTAAATTCAAAAAGAGGATATCACTTATACAGCCGGGAAGCTATCGTGAGTTGCTTAGTCATATCCTGTTCTCCAGAAGATTAAATATTTTTGCTCTATAATTTTTTCAATGAACAACAAAATAATTATCACCGGCGCTACGGGTATGGTTGGCGAAGGTGTTTTAATTGAGTGCCTGGCACATCCACAGGTTTCAGGTGTACTCAGTGTGAGCAGAAAACCAAACGAAATGTCGCACCCAAAACTGAAAGAATATATAGTACCTGATTTTTAAACCTACCACATGATGACGAAAATCTGAAAGGCTACGATGCCTGTTTTTTCTGTGCCGATGTAAGTAGTGTCGGGATGAAAGAAGCAGAATACATCCGTATCACTTACGATACTACCATTCAGTTTGCTAAAGTATTGCTGCATCAAAATCCGGAAATGACTTTCATTTATGTAAGCGGTGCCAGCACTGACAGCAGTGAAAAAGGACGGATGATGTGGGCAAGAGTGAAAGGGAGAACAGAAAATGCATTGCTAAAAATGCCGTTTAAAAAAGTCTACAATTTCCGCCCCGGGTTTATGAAAATTACGCCGGGTCAAAAAAATGCGTTGAAGCTTTACAAATATGTTGGCTGGATGTATCCGTTCTTAAAAATCATTTTGCCTAATAGTACCAAGTACACTGAAGCAGGTAGGCATGGCGATGATCAACAGCTTTATCATTGGCACCGATAAGCAAATTTTGGAAGTGCCCGATATTAATAAATTGGGAAACAGTTAAATCCTTGTTGCCTGTGGCTACCAAATAAATATTAGGACTCATTCCTATTAGATATAAAAATTAGTACGCTGAGTAAGGCAATAAACAAGCATAATGGAGAAAAAATTTGCGTGTCATTTATTCCAAATCTTGTCCATTTTACAGTCTTAAAAAAACCGATAAATCTAAAATCTCCGATTGCTCTTAAAAAAAATATAATCGCAATAATCAAAGTGCCATAGCGGAAATACTTCCTCTTAATATATCTGTCAAACAGACCCTGATTGCCTGCAGTTATTAACGCCAACAACAGCAACCCAAAAGCAATAATTAAAGTAGCTGTAGTACTGGGATTCATTCTATGCAGCCCGTTTGAACTTGTCGGCAACACGTCGTTATACCAAAGAACTCCGCCAAAAGCCCAATAAAAATGTAATATCGAGAGTACGATAAAAATAACCGTATTGATAATAACAGGAATGATCAATATACTGCGTTGGAAAGTATAGTTCTTCATTTTTTAACTGTCTCTGATTATTTTTTTGATGCCTTAGCTATTTTATTATAGTCAAGTGCAAGTCCTATCCAATAGTCGAAATCTTTTTTGTTTTTTATGCTATCCTCGTTCACATGAACATAT
>JBPCQG010000353.1:0-14625 GCA_050998315.1 Chitinophagaceae bacterium | reverse complement strand
ACAAAGTTCACAAAGTTGTTTTATCAAAAACAATGAAAGACGCGGGTTTGACTAACACAAAAATTATTAGCGACAACCTTTCGGACAGAATAAATGAAATAAAACAACAGGCAGGTAAAGACATCTTGCTTTTTGGTAGCCCTACAGCAACACATTCACTTATTCAACTGAACTTAATTGACGGCTACTGGCTATTTGTTAATCCAATTATTCTTGGACGAGGCATTCCATTGTTTGTTGACATCAAAGACAAAATAAAACTAAAATTATTGACTACTCGACAATTTACTTGCGGAGTAACAGAACTGAATTACATAGTGGACAGACAATAACAACGAACCGCTTTTACATAGTTGCTTGCTGCTATGCTGGCTGACGAATAAAAACTCATCGTCCCGTTCGCTATCAGCTAATCAGTTTTTGTTGTTAACTTCAACTTCGGTTTTCCAATCGGCGTCTGTCCGGGCTGAATATTATAAAATACCAGCACAGCGGCAAGCCGTCAACGTCAAACTGTCTAAAAACTATTCACATTCCTGTATAAATAAATTCATTCCAGCTTTGCATGCTTTGTAAATTTATTCATGCATTATATACAAGGAAAAAACAGAAAACAATCCACTTTATTTCCCCAGAGTCTTGACCAGGTAATTACTGCAGATAATGAAGTACGCATCGTAGATGTTTTTGTAGATAGTATCAACATCGCCGATTATAAGTTTGTTACCAAAACTTCCCTGGAAGGAAGGCCGGCTTATGATCCCAAAGATTTACTGAAGCTCTATGTGTATGGTTATCTCAATTCAATCCGATCGTCGAGAATGCTGGAGAAAGAGTGCAGGCGCAACATAGAGCTGATGTGGCTGATGAAGCAACTCACCCCAGACCACAATACCATCTCAAACTTTCGCCGCGATAATGACAAAGCCATACGGCAGGTTTTCCGCTATACGGTATCTATTGCAAAGCAGTTTGATTTAATAGGTGGTAAACTCATTGCAGGCGATAGTACAAAGTTGCGGGCACAAAACAGCAAGAAGAATAATTTTAATGCAAATAAAATAGAACGGCACTTAACCTACATCGAAAACAAACTGGATGAATACAATATGGAACTGGAGCAGGCCGATGATGAAAACAAGTCAATCATAAAAGCCGAAATAGAAAAGCAAAACAACCGAAAAGATTTTTATAATAACCTTACCGAACAACTAAATGAAAGTGGCGAAACACAGGTATCTACCAGCGACCCCGACAGCCGGCAGATGATAACCCGCAACAACATTACCGAAGTAGCTTATAATGTGCAAACAGTTGTAGATGCCAAACACTGCATTCCTATAGATTATAAAGTAACCAATGACAATGGCAGCAAAGCCATGGCCACCATGCTGCGCCGCACCCAAACTATTTTGCAAACCAATAAATTTACAGCCCTTTATGATAGGGGTTACCACACGGGCAGCGAAATAAAGAGAGCCATTGAGATGGGTATAGACATCATGGTAGCAATACCCGGTGTAGCATCGTTTGCACCCGATGATAAATACAATTTTGATAAATTCATTTACAACGAAACTGCAGATACATATACCTGTCCCGAACAGCAGACGCTCCTGACCAATGGTAGCTGGTACCAGAAAAGCAAACAGCGTTACATCTATTTTGTAAAACACTATAAAACCAATGCCTGCGGAAAATGCCCTGCACTGGCCATGTGCACAACAAATAAAAAAGGACGACTTTTAGAACGCAGTGAATACCAGCCTTACATAGAAAAGAACAAACAAAACATTGAAGCAAACGAAGGCATTTATAAAAAACGACAATCCATTGTGGAGCATCCTTATGGAGTGATTAAGCGGCAGTGGGGATTTTATTATGTGACAACAAAAAAAGGGATAAGACATGCCAGCGCTGATGTGGGCCTGATGTTTACCGCCTATAACCTGCGCAGGCTTATGAACATCATTGACAAAAATGTGTTTAAAAAGTTCCTGAAGGAACTTGCGGCTTCATTTTATGAATTATCGGCCTATTTAAAAGCAATATGCTTTAAAATGGGCTTACCTTTTTCAACGCCATCATTTCCTAATTTAAAAATTGCAGTAGCTTCTAATGGCTGCTAATTGATTTATATTTGGAAAGCGACGTTAGTATTTAGACGAACTGACGTTTTGCGCAATCCTTTGGAGCCAGTGCAAACTTCAAGTGGGCGAGATGAAAATTGACTATTGATTTAAACAAAATAGAATGAGAAAACTAATAGCAGCAATTAATATGACACTTGACGGGTTTTGCGACCACACGGCAATTATTGCAGATGATGAAATACATCAACATTACAATGAGCTATTAAGGAACGCAGACACCCTTATATACGGAAGGATAACATACCAACTTATGGAAAGTTATTGGCCAACTGTAGTAAAAAATCCTACTGGTAACAAACCAACGGATGAATTTGCAGTAATAATAGACGACATATCCAAAATTGTTTTTTCCCACACGCTGAAAAATGTTGAATGGAAAAATGCAAAGTTGGCAAAGGGGGGGATTAAAGAAGAAGTTTTAGAACTCAAGCAACAAGCAGGTAAAGACATTTTAGTTGGCAGCCCGAGTTTAATTGTAAGTTTAATGGAACTTAATTTAATTGATCAATTTCAACTTTGTGTTCACCCTGTTATAGTTGGAAACGGTTTACCATTATTTAAAAATATAAACGATAAGACTATTTTTAAACTCATAAAGACAAAAACATTTGGTTGTGGCGCAATAGCCCTTTACTATGAGCCGACAAAAAAATGACTGCAAACGTGGAACGACACAACTTAGGACGAAGAGTAGCACATGCCCATACTCGAAAATATGATACCATTACAAACATACTTGGATAACATCAAAACAAAGACAGGCAAAACACCCGCGGATTTCAAAAAAATAGCAATCACCAAAGGTTATTTTAAAAAAAAGAAATTTTGAAACCAACTGTAAAAGCTGCTGAGGTTATTGCAGGGCTCAAAAAAGATTTTGATTTAGGACATGGTCATGCTTTGGCTATTATCACACTTTTAGAATAAGCCAATAAAAATCATGAACCGCTAATTGAAGCTTAAAAAATTTTTACTGAAAAAATGGCAATAGAACAATATCAAAAGATATATTTATACAAGAGAGTTGTTCAGGCAAAACTTTTTATTGACAGCCACTATGCAGATAATATTGATCTTAATAACATAGCAGATGAAGCATATTTTTCTAAATATCATTTTATTAGGTTATTTAAAAATATCTATGGCAAAACACCTTATCATTACCTAACACAAGTCAGAATAAGCATTGCAAAACAGTTGCTGACAAAAAACATTTCCATAACCGAAGTTTGTTTTCAGGTAGGCTTTGGCAGTACGACATCATTCGCAGCACTTTTTAAAAAGTTAGTAGGCACATCACCTTCTGTATTTCAGCAGCATCAACTAAAACGCAAAACAGAGATTGCATCAAGTCCATTGCATTTTATTCCTAATTGTTTTGCAGAAACGCATGGGTGGAAAAAAAATAGCAATTTTAAAGAGGTGATAATGTAATTCATTATTCATCTTTGATTCATAACTAATAATTACGAAAATGATAACAAAAGTGTCACATATATGCATTTATGTTCTTAACCAGGACAGCGCATATGATTTTTATGTAAGCAAGCTTGGCTTTAAAGTTCACACTGATGCTCCAATGGGTAAGGATGCCCGTTGGCTTACTGTTTGCCCCCTGAACAACCTGAACTTGAAATTACACTCTTTCTTGTAGCAGAGGGAGATATGTTTTCAAAGGAAACTGTAAAAACCATGACTGACTTAATTAAAAAAGGAACATTTGGTGCAGCAGTATTTACTTGCAAGGACCTGATTGCAACATATGAGGAGCTGAAATCTAAAGGAGTAGTTTTTAAAAAGGCTCCGACCAAAGAATTTTATGGTTTTGAAGCATTGTTTCTCGATGATTCAGGGAACTGGTTTTCTCTTTCGCAACCTGTTACAACTTAACTAATAGAAAAATGAATACTGTATTTGAAAAATCAACAAGAGAAAAATTGATTAGCAGAATTAATGCCCTTAATGAAAATAGCAAAGCTCAGTGGGGCAAGATGAATGTTTATCAGATGCTGAGGCATTGTACACTTTGGGACGAAATCATACTTCGCAATAAAAAGTATAAACGGGCATTCATTGGACTTTTTTTAGGGAAATTTTTCTTGAAAAAAGAAATGCGGGCCGACAGTCCTATGAGACAAAATAATCCTACTATTCCTGAGCTAAAGATTAAAGAAGTGAATGGAGATATAGAGTTAGAAAAAATAAAATGGATTTCTTTGATGAACCAATATTCAAATTATTCTTTTCCTGATTATAGTTTTGTGCATCCATTTTTTGGAAAGATGACAAAAGAACAAATTGGGTATCATGCTTATAAGCACACTGACCATCATCTGAGACAGTTTAATTGTTAGTGGTCAATTAAATTGGACACCCTCAAATGCAAAGTGTGACAATGGAAAATGTGCTGAAACGTTTTTATTAATCAATATTTTACAAAGAATCATTTATTTTTTTGAAAAATTCCGATCATTTTATTCGGCTTAACCGTCAATAGATAAAATCATAAAAAATGACAAATCTAAAAGACAAAGTAGCCGTAGTATTTGCGGCATCAGGAGAAATTGCCGGAGCAGTTGCACGCTCATTTTCCCAACATGGGGCAAAGGTGTATGTCAACGCCCGGAAACTCGATGCCGTAAAAGCATTGGCCCAAGAAATCAAAGCGAGCGGCGGAAGTGCGGAAGCCTTCAAAGTGGACGCGTTGAATGAAACCGAAATAGATGACTTTATTAAAAAGGCCGTTTCTGACAACGGTAAATTGGATATAGTATTCAATGGTATCGGGGTTGATTATAGCGACATGGGTGGTCGTCCGCCCACAACTGTGGCTACTTTCGAACAATTTATGGCTCCGATAGAAAAAATTTGTGGTTCGCAATTTCTTACTTCGAGAGTAGCGGCTAAGTATATGATGCAAACCCAATCACAGGGTACTATCTTACTTTTAACAGCTGCATTGTCCCGTTCCAAGCTTTCCCATGTGGCGGGCATTACAGCTGCCAGTGCAGCCATTGAAGGGTTGACACGGGTGATGGCTACTGAATGGGGTGGGAATGGAATAAAGGTAATTGGTATTTGCCCAGGCGCCATAATGGAAACAAAAAGGATTTCCGGATGGATTGACGCTGCTGCAAAAGAGTATGGAATACCTGCAGAGCAGTTGGTGGTGCAGTACAAAGCTTTTGACATATTAAAGACAAGTCCTACACTAAAGCAAGTCGGTGAAACGGCTGCTTTTCTTGCCTCGGAAACAGGGATGGCTTTCAACAGCCATATTGTCGATGTGGATTGCGGCAAGCTGAACATTTTATAGTACATTAAACATTTCTGTTTTAAAGTAGAGTAGGGGTTGCAGCCTTACGCTTCATGGCTGCAACCCTATTTTAAATAGTAATGAAATAGATGGAAAAAAATAACATCCTCAAATCTGCTATAGGTGGAGATATCAAAGCATTCCAAACATTGTTTGCCGAATTTCAAAACCAATTGAAATCTTACATGTATCGTTTGCTTACTGATAGAAATGATGTAGATGACCTGACCCATGATACATTTATCAAGGCATTCACTAAAATATCAACTTTCAATCAAGAGTCTTCATTAAAAACCTGGGTATTTAAGATATCCACCAACCTTGCCTACGACCATTTAAGGAAATTAAAAAGATGGCAACCGGATGCACAGGATAGGGCTGCAGATTTAGCTATAGGTCGGAGGAAATCAGATAAGTTTTTTGGATGGTTCATAATACATCACCTGAGGGGACTTACGAAATGAGAGAACATATTGACTACTGTTTCACCTGTATTTCAAAGACCTTGCCCATAGAAAACCAGGTGGCACTGATCTTAAAAAATATCTACGATTTTCAGGTAAAGGAAATTGGTCTTATCCTCGAAAAGACAGAAAGCGTTATAAAACATCTGTTGAACGAGGCCAGGAATACTATGACAGATATTTTTGAGCACAGATGTGCTTTAATTAACAAGAATGGTGTTTGCCATCAATGCAGCCATATAAATGAAATTTTCAATCCAAAACAAAATCAACAGGAAGAACTGATGAAGCTGGAATTGGTAAAAGCTTCAAAGAAATATAACAGGGAGCAGCTTTTTGCATTGCGAACATTATTGGTAAAGGCTATTGACCCTCTGCACGCTGCGGGCACCGACTTCCATGAGGAAATCATGAAGTGCCTTAGAACTGCAATTGGTGAAAAAAGTGATTTTTTTGAGTGAATACGAAGTAAACAACCCTTAAAAAATAAAACAAATTTCTGTTGACCTAAAAACTAACAAACTTATCGAATACATTAACCCAGAAGTTAGTTTTGGTTATAAGAGAAGTATGAAAGGAAATAACTGCCACCAACAAATGTATTTAAAAGCTGAGTGGATCGCTTTAAAATTGTCTCTTACTGAAATAGATTGACTACAAATTAACCAAAAATGGTTATAAAACAACAAGCCATTAAAGAGTATTTAAAGCAAGGCATTGGCTACAGAACCCTCGCCAAATATGGAGTAAGCAGAACCACCATCAATAAATGGGTGATGATACACCAGGGCATTCACAACTTGCCGGCCACAGAAAAACAAAGGAAACATTATCTTTCTAAGATGAATAATACCAGCGATAATGTTGGCGCAGGCGATACCAAAAAGCAAAATATATAAAAGAGAAAATCAAGCTTTTAGTATTCACAAATCAACTCAGAAAAAAATTTGTAAAAATATTTGCGTAAGTAAATACTTTCACATTATCTTTGCGTAAGCAAACACTTACTCGTTATGTCAATAGAAGCAAGAAGAGATGTTTTTCAGGCAATTGCCGACCCTACAAGGAGGCAAATCATCGATCTGGTTGCAATCCAGTCAATGAACTTAAATTCTATTGCTCAAAATTTTGATATAAGTCGCCCAGCCATATCACAGCAGATCAGAATCTTAACTGATTGCGGACTGATAATAGTTAAACAACAGGGGAGGGAACGTATTTGTGAGACAAAACTTGAAACACTCAGCGAAGTTTCAGCTTGGGTTGAGCAAAATAAAAAATTATGGGAAGCAAGACTAGATAAACTTGGTTTCGTTCTAACAGCATTAAAAAAAGATAAAAACCCCAAAACCAAAAAGCGAATTAAAACAAACAAAAAATGGAAAAAACTATAGTTATAATCCGTATCTACGATGTGCCAGTTGAAGATGTATGGAGAGCCTGGTCAGAGCCTGAATTTGTAAAGCTATGGTGGGGACCGGATAGATTCACTTGCCCAGTTGCAAAAATTGATTTTCGTGAAGGAGGCGTTTCGTTTGTTGCCATGAGAGCCCCGAAAGAACTTGGCGGAAAAGACTCATTCAGCATTTGGACATACAAAAAAATTGTGCCCATGAAAAGCATCGAATTCCTTCATAATTTATCAGACAAAAATGGAAATAAAACAAAGCCAACCTTATTGGGGATGCCAGAAGATTTTCCTGAAGATATTAAAACAGTTGTAACCTTTAAGCCCTGGGCAAGAATAAGACAGAAATAACAGTTACTGAATTTGCTGATTTTGGACAAATGACAAAATTTGCAAAGATGGGCTTAGAACAAAGCCTCGACAAGATGGCAACAATATTTTAAAATAACAATTTACAATTAAAACAAAATGGAAATTAGAAAAATCACTCCCTTCCTTTGGTTCAATAACCAGGCAGAAGAAGCAGCAAAATTGTACTGCTCGATCTTCAAAAATTCAAAAATTATTAACGCTAATCCAATGATGGCAACATTTGAATTGGAAGGACAAAGATTCATGGCAGGCAATTTTGGCCCTCAATACCAATTTAGCGAAGCCACTTCTTTTTTCGTAAGCTGCGAATCCCAGGAGGAAATTGATTATTACTGGGCTAAACTTACTGCTGATGGCGGTAAGGAAGACCGTTGCGGATGGTTAAAGGATAAATTTGGTCTGTCATGGCAAATTATTCCTACTGCTTTTGGAAAACTTGTAAGTGACAAGGACCAGACAAAATCACAAAGAGTAATGAAAGCTATGCAACAAATGAATAAAATAGATATTGAAAAATTACAGCAAGCATATGATTGGAATAATTAAAAAACCTAATAGCTAAAATATGATTAGAATGAAGACAACAAAAATAATATACTGGTCATTCACGGGATTATTCTCAATATTCATGTTGGGTTCTTCATATGCGGATTTGGTGCGGATTCCTGAAGCAAAAACTATCATGACCCATTTAGGATTTCCACTTTATATAATGTGGTTTATTGGCCTGGCGAAGCTACTGGGACTAGTAGCCATACTTGTCCCAAAGTTTCCAAAAATAACAGAATGGGCTTACGCAGGTTTTGTTTTTAACCTAACTGGTGGATGGTTTTCACACATAGCCGTAGGAGATCCAATCAATGCCTATATGCGACCATTATTTATATTGATTTTATTAGTCGGCTCTTACATTTTTTATCATAGAAGATTAAAAGCACTTGCTTAGATAATAATTAGATTTGTTGTTATATTTTCAAAATAAATTTTTACAACCAACATCACTTCCCTGAATTTATTTTTTTAGTATGATGGGTGTGTCTAGCACCCATCATTTTTTCGCCTGAAAACATAGATCTCCCACGTTTTTTAGTTTCTATTTTAATATTTAGACCCGACAGCCATCCTTTCATACATTGCAAACCGTTATTTATATTTTATTTGACATAATTAAAGCTTTTTAATGAAATTTACTACTTCATGAAAAGAGTTTTTTTGCATA
Source organism: Chitinophagaceae bacterium (assembly GCA_050998315.1). GTDB lineage: Bacteria > Bacteroidota > Bacteroidia > Chitinophagales > Chitinophagaceae > Ginsengibacter. The sequence goes on along the minus strand of JBPCQG010000353.1, from coordinate 5,693 downwards.
TAATTTTTTGGGTAGCGTATTTATTTCAGAATATTTTATTGATATATTTTTTGAATACAACACGTTTTAAACTCCCTCCAGGAGTTATGTTAGAAATGGCAATTGAAAATTGTTTAGTAATTCTTTTGCCAAAACTATTATTCACATATTTTATGTTATATGTTACTCTGGATAAAATAGGAAAAGTAGGCATTCAAAAAAAAAGCATCATTTATGCTATAATTGCTTTAATAGCTGCTTTGTTTTTTTATAGAGGACTGGTAATCTATTTTGTAGACCCTGTAATAAATGGATGGACTAATACTTTGCCATTTTTTTACCCTTTAGGATTTTTGGTAGCTTTAATGGATATAGGTTTCGCATCCGGTGCAGCTATTGTTATAAAGCAGGTTAGGCTCCAATTAACCGGACAGGAAAAAGAAAAAAATCTGATAAGAGAAAAACTGGAGGCAGAATTAAAATTTTTGCGAAATCAAACCCATCCTCATTTTTTATTTAACACATTAAATAATATTTATGCATTGGCAAGAAAAAAATCCGATGAAACACCTGAAGTAGTTATGAAACTGTCGAAATTATTACGTTTTATGTTGTATGAAACATTTAAATCTTCAATTAAAATTGGTGATGAAATTAAAATGCTTGATGATTATATTGAGTTGGAAAGAATTCGATACGATGGGCGATTAACAATAAATTTTTTAAGGGAAATAGATAGTGAATGTGAACAAATTTCACCTTTGCTTTTGTTACCTTTTGTAGAAAATGCCTTTAAACATGGGGCCAGCGAAAGCCGCTTCGAATCTTATATTCATATTGATATGAAATTGGAAAACAGTATCCTCAATTTTAATATTGAAAACACAAAAGAAAATAATGAAAAGAATGAGGTAAATGAAAATATTGGTTTGAAGAATGTAAAAAGGCAATTGGAATTAATGTATAAAGAATATAATGTGCTTGTAAAAAACGAACCCTCACTATTTAAAGTATGTCTTACCATAAACCTTAAAAGCAATGCAGAAGTTTAATTGCCTTATTGTTGAAGATGAACCACTTGCCGCTGAAATTCTCGAAGACTATATTCACCAGGTACCTTTTTTACATTTAATAGCGAAATGCAATAATGCTATTTATGCAATAGAATTATTGCAGCAGGAAAAAGTAGATCTGATTTTTTTAGACATTCATTTGCCCAAGTTAAAAGGACTTGATTTTATAAAAACATTAAGTGAACCTCCTCAAATCATCATTACTTCAGCCTACACGGAATATGCTTTGCAAGGTTACGAATTAAATGTTATTGATTATTTGCTAAAGCCTATTGAGTTTAATCGCTTCATAATGGCTGTAAATAAACTTAAGAATATAAATGAAGTTGAACGCTTAAACAATACATCTTCTACACTACCGGAAAGACCCTACTTATTCTTTAATGTTAGTAAAAAGAAAGTGAAAATGTTTCTTGATGAGATCCTTTACATTGAAAGCCTTAAGGAATATATTAAGGTTATTTCAAAGGATAAAATTATACCTACAAAGTTTCAGTTGGGAGAGATTGAAGATTTACTCAATAAAAATAATTTTTTAAGAATTCACCGATCCTTTATTGTAGCAAAAGATAGAATAGATGCATTTTCTGCTACTGATGTTGAAATAAATGGACAGCAAATTCCAATTGGAAGAAGCTACAAAGAATTTGTAATTACTTCTTTAGAAAACCAGAAGCAATAAAGTTCTAATAATTTCATTTCTATTTTCGCTGCAAACTGCTGTACGTACATATTAATTCGCTGTTCATAGAAATTAGGGGCATAACTATTATTAGATGTTTACATTCGATTCATTTAATATAAGATTTATGAAAAAAGTTTTTCCAACAGTAATCTTAACATGCATTGTTATTTTACTTCTTCACCCGTTTTATTCGCATGCACAAAAAAAGCCCGATTCATTACCAACAAACAGGCAATCTACTCCTATGGAAAGGGATGGGCAATACGATTTTGATTTTGAAATAGGAACCTGGAAGACCACACTAAAACGCCTTCAAAACCCTTTATCTGGCTCAACTACATGGATGGAATACACGGGTACGACAGTTGTCAAAAAAGTATGGAATGGCATTGCCAATCTTGTCGAACTCAATGTTAACGGACTTTCTGGACAAATTAAGGCTTTGAGTTTACGTCTTTATGATCCCAAATCTAACCAGTGGAGTTTAAATTTCGCTAATGTAAATGGTGGCGGTATAGCAATTCCTTCCGTAGGAAGTTTTAAAAATGGTCGGGGTGAATTTTATAACCAGGAAACATTTAACCGTCGTGCTATTTTTGTTCGGTTTGTTATTTCTGATATCACCCCAAATTCCTGCCATTTTGAACAGGCATTCTCAGATGACGGAGGTAAGACATGGGAAGTAATTTGGATTGCAGACGATGTACGTATTAGGGAAAAGTGAAGGAGAAATAAAAAATAAATAAATATATATCATGATTTAAAGAATATTCTTTTCAAAAAGACTGCGAAGCAAGGTGCAGGAGTTGCAGATAATGACTTAAATACTCGACCGATGGAAGCAACCCTGTTGGACACTCCTTAAATAATTGGGGGCGACAAGATGACAAACGACGAACTGAAACATACAGGGCTTTTCCCACCAAATTGAAATGCAATGTTTTCAACAAAAATATTGTCATCATTAAAAAGTTTTTATGAAAAATGTATTTAACCGCATATTAGTTTTTGCCGTACTGCTTATATCATTCACTAATTCCAAATGTAAAAAAGAAACTACTGATAAATTTTGTGAAGTACAGCGTACTGTTTATATGACTGTAAACAATAAGGAAGGCATGATTGTTTATTCCAATAAATATAATAGATATGCTGTCAGTTTCACAGTAACTATTCCTAATAATGTTGATTCACAAGTCATAGGTTTTGTATGCGGACTAAGCCCGGAATTAAAAACAATTGGATTACATGTTATTCTATCTGGGACTTTTAAAAAATTTAATGGTGATGAAAATATGACTCCTGAAATCGCTGGACAGGATTTGTATTTTTTTGAAACTTCTCAGATAACCAAAAAATAATAACATCATGAAAAAAATATTTCTTATTACTATCGCCTTAATAATTACATCCACTACTTTTTCACAAATAAAATACGATGATGGACCAATTATTACGAGCGGAAATTTTGTAACTGCGGGAACATGGGGAAGAAATAATATTAAGCTATACCAATAAGTGCGGCACGGGAACACCTTACGGAGCCAACTGTTACATTGTTTGCGGTACTGGTGGACCAATGTTTGCAATGTCTCCAAATCCAGCAACGAATAATGTTACATTTGATGGAAGGAAGAAAAACAAGAGCATAAAAGAAGTGCAGATTATTGATAAGCTCGGAAATGTGAAGAAGATAGTTAAATATTCAGGTGACCAAAAACTTATCAACTTAAATATCTCCGGACTTCCATCAGACATTTATTATATCAAAATTTATGATGGACAGAAATGGGAAAGTAAACAATTAAGAGTTCAATAATTATATCAGAATATTCAATTTACTAAAAGGCGGTGGTTTGTTTTCATCGCTTTTTACTTTGTGTACTTTTTAAAGCTTTGACAAAAGAAAGGCATGCTTACAACAATAGTATTTGCAAAAGCAGGGCATTGCTTCATATGGAGATGGAAGGATTGCAAAAGCAGGAGCTTCTTTTTAAGTAATACAATTTGAACTGAAAATTCTCAACCAATGTTTTATAAAAGTTTAAGCATTACAGAAATCATCAATCCATTAGCCATCTTAATGGTAATTTTTTCCTCAACATTTTCGTATGGTCAAAAGACCAATAAAGAAATGGTAACAGAGAAGCCCTTCGTTCTGGGAGTGATTGACGAAATTCAATCTGCAGAATTAGCAGAAAAAAGAATTTTGAATATCTATCTGCCCGAAGGCTATAATAAAAACGATACAGTAAAATACCCGGTAGTTTATTTATTAGATGGTTCGGCAGATGAAGATTTTATCCACGTTGTTGGATTATATCAGTTCAATAATTTTCCCTGGATAAACAGAGTTCCAAAATCAATAGTGGTAGGCATAGCAACCGTTGACAGAAGAAGAGATTTTACCTATCCTACTACTATTGAAGCTGATAAAAAGCGCTATCCAACTACCGGCAATTCTGAAAAGTTTATAAATTTTATTCAAAAAGAGTTACAACCTTACATAGAAAAAGAGTATAAAACAATTCCATCAAGAACCATAATTGGTCAGTCTTTGGGCGGGCTTTTGGCAACTGAAATTTTATTAAAAAAACCTGAATTATTTAATCAATATATTATAATCAGCCCAAGTATTTGGTGGGATAATGCTTCCATTTTAAAATTAACTTCTTCAGTTTTATCTGAGAGTTTTAAACGGAAAACTAACATTTATATAGGTGTTGGAAAAGAAGGACTTGTTCCAGGCATTAATCCTAGAGTTATGGAAGTAGATGCAAATTTATTAGCAGAAAAAATTAAATCAGCCAAGAGTAAAAGTGTAAGCGTATATTTTGACTACCTGCCCGATGAAGACCATGCAACCATTTCGCATCATGCAATTTCAAATGCTTTGAAACTTTTACATCCTATAAATCCTAACAATAAATAAAGTAATAGCGATAGATACTTAATTTCTTTATACCAATCATGAAAAGAGTTCTAAGCATTGATATAGTAAGAGGGTTAGTAATGATTATTATGGCATTGGATCACACCCGGGATTTAATACATATAACTTCAATTACTCAACAACCAACTGATTTATTGACTACAAATCCTGCATTGTTTTTTACAAGATGGATTACACATTTATGTGCACCTACCTTTGTTTTCTTATCCGGTACTTCTGCATACATTTCATTTAAGAATAAGAAAAATATTGATGATACCAGACGCTTTTTATTATCCAGAGGCTTATCGTTAATCATTTTAGAATTTACATTGGTAAATTTTGGGTTGTGGTTTGATATACATTTCAATGTTTTTCTTTTTAATGTAATCGGAGCAATTGGATTTGGATTTATTATTTTGAGCCTGTTATTAAAAGCTTCTGTAAAAACAATTGCCATAATAGGTTTGTCAATTATTTTTTTACACAATCTGGCACCCTTCGTGCCCTTTGCAGAAACTTCACTTATTAAAAAAATATTGATGCCTTTCTTCGCTCCGGGAGCTTTTCCAATTGGCGATGGAAGAATGTTTGTAATGGGCTATCCTCCTATTCCCTGGTTGGGCATAATGGTAATTGGTTTCGCAGCTGGTAAATTGTTTGAACTTCCTGCAGCTCAACGGAAATCTATTTTTCTAAAAATTGGATTGGTTTCATTAATACTTTTTATAATTATAAGGGGGATTAATATTTATGGAGATTCTATTCCATGGGCGACTCAAAAAAATTCTTTATATACTTTCCTTTCATTTATGAATGTAACCAAATATCCTCCTTCGCTTGTGTTTTGTCTTGTTATTCTGGGGATTATGTTTATAATTCTTTCATTAGTGGATAGGATGAAAAATAAGTTTACTGAAATAGCTACCGTATATGGCAAAGTGCCCTTGTTTTACTTTCTAGTTCATTGGTACATACTTCACCCAATTATGTTTTTGATTGTTTTTTTGCAGGGATACAAAAG
>JBPCQG010000479.1:0-19695 GCA_050998315.1 Chitinophagaceae bacterium | reverse complement strand
ATAAAAGATACTCATCATATTAAACATTTACTAACGCTATCAAACACCATTTTATGTGTTCCTTCTTACTATAGATTTTTATTAGACGAAGAGTTAGTTGAAAACTCATCACTTTCAAAAGTAATATTGGCAGGCGAAGAATTTGATCAGAAGCTGGTATCCCGGCATTATAATAAAACAAAAGGAATTTTACTTTACAATGAGTATGGTCCAACAGAAAATACAGTCTGGACAACGGTATCAAAAATTGAATCCACCAATGTTAATGTTACTATTGGCAAGCCTATTAATAATACTAAGATATATATAACAAATAATGAAGGTCAATTAATGCCACTCAATGTTCCTGGAGAAATATGTATAGGAGGAACGCAGATAGCACGAGGGTATTTAAATCGTAAGAATTTAACAGCTGAAAAGTTTATTGACGACAGATTTAGCAGGGTTCAAGGTTCAAGATTATACAAAACCGGAGACATAGGCAGATGGCTGCCTGATGGCAATATTGAATACTTGGGGCGCATAGATGATCAGGTAAAAATTAGAGGTTATAGGATAGAGTTGGGAGAAATAGAAAGTGTGCTCTTACAAAGCGGGCATCTAAAGACAGCTGTTGTTGTTGCTCATCAAGACAGCACATCTAATAAAAGTCTGGTCGGGTACGTGGTGCCGGAGATAGGCTTTAACCGTGATACAATGGTTGCTTACCTGAAGAGCAGGTTGCCGGAGTATATGGTGCCTGCCCTTTGGATAGAGTTAGAGCATTTACCCCTCACGTTCAATGGAAAGATAGACCGCAAAGCGCTGCCGGAGCCGGACAAGAATGCCTTTGTGCAAAGGGAGTATGTGGCACCTGCAACAGAAGTGGAGCAAAGCCTGGTGGGTATTTGGCAGGAGTTGTTGCACCGCCAGGAGATAGGCATACATGAGAACTTTTATGAGCTTGGCGGTCATTCCCTCATGGCTATGAGAGTGAATGGATATATTCGCAAGCAACTGGACGTTGAATTGTCCATTAAAGATTTATTTGTGTACCCTACTATAGCAGGATTGGCTGCACATATTCAGGCACAAAAAAAAGGATTATTACTGCCTGCTATTAAAATACAATCAAGGCCGGATCGTATTCCTTTATCTTTTAGCCAGGAGCGTTTATGGTTTATTGACCAGTTGGAAGGCAGTGTGCAGTATCATATTCCCGCTGTTTTAAGGCTTAATGGCCAGTTAAATAAAGATGCTTTGGCATTTGCCTTGCAAGCCATCATCAATCGCCATGAGGTTCTTAGGACGGTGATACGACAGGAGGAAGGTGAGGCATTTCAATATATTAAGGGTAAAGATGCATGGCAGTTAAATGTGGTGGATGGTTATTCTTATCAAAATAATACGCAGGTTTTACAACAATATATAGATAGCTTAATAAAGCAGCCTTTTGATTTATCGGGAGAGGATGTGCTGCGTGCTTCTTTAATTATACTGAGTCACCAGGAGCATATACTTGTTGTAACAATACACCATATTGCATCGGATGGTTGGTCCACATCTATACTTATCAGAGAATTAGTTGAGTTGTATAAGTCTTATATAGAAGATCGTCCGAAGGAATTAGAACCCTTGGAGATACAGTATGCTGACTATGCTTTATGGCAGCGGCAGTACCTGCAAGGCGAAGTTCTGGATAAAAAAATAAGCTACTGGAAAGAAAAGCTTGAAGGAGTTGCCCCTCTGCAACTGCCAACCGATTACCCAAGACCAACTGTACAAAGTACTAAAGGGGCGCTTACTTCTTTTACCATTGACAAAGATCTAAGGGATCGATTGCAACAGTTAAACAATGAACAGAGCACAACATTTTTTATGACCTTGCTTGCCTCCTTTAAAGTCTTACTTTACAGATACAGTGGTCAGCAGGATATCTGTGCTGGCAGTCCTATTGCAGGCAGACAACATGAGGTAGAAGATCTGATTGGCTTTTTTGTGAACACGTTGGCGCTGCGCAGTGAGGTTTGCGGCGATGCCACCTTTATTGAGTTGCTGCAACAAGTAAGGACAACAACTCTTGAAGCCTATGAGCACCAGGATGTACCATTCGAAAAAGTAGTAAATGCCGTAGTGAAGGAACGGGACATAAGTCGCCCTCCTCTATTCCAGGTAATGTTTGTGTTGCAGAATATCCCCGAAGTTCCGCAACTGCGCTTAGGAGAACTAGAGTTAATAAGAGAAGATCATGAACACAATACCTCTAAATTTGATTTAACCTTTGTTGTGGAAGAGACCGATGAAGGTGTAAAGGGCAGAGTTGAGTATTGTACAGACCTGTTTAGTAAAGCCAGAATTGAGCAGATGATAGGTCATTATAAAATATTACTTTGCTCTATTGCAAAAGAGCCAGGGCAAAAGATAGGCACCTTACCAATGCTCACACAAGCCGAGCAACATCAACTGCTAAAAGAATTTAATAATACTGATGCTGTCTATCCTCAGAACAAAAGCGTTATTGCTCTCTTTGAAGAACAGGCAGCAAAAACACCTGATGCTATTGCTGTAGTTTTTGAGGGGGAGCAATTAAGTTATCGGCATCTCAATGAACGAGCTAACCAACTATCCCATTATCTTAGGAGGAAAGGAGTACGGGAAGAAACCCTAGTGCCTGTTTGTTTGGAGCGATCGATAGAGTTAATCGTGGGGATATTGGGCATAATGAAAGCAGGCGGTGCTTATGTTCCTATTGATCCCGGGTATCCTGAAGAGCGAATCCATTATATGCTACAGGATATTGCGGCAACCATTGTATTCAGTAAAAAAGAGCACATGTCAAAGTTGCCTTCCTCACCTGTTCTTACCATCATAGCAATCGATGAGAATAAAGCTGAGATTAATAAGCAATCAACACAAAATTTATCTATTGCCCTAAAGACTAATCAGCTGGCATATATCATCTATACTTCCGGTTCCACCGGCAAGCCTAAAGGCGTACTCATAGAACAGAAAGGTTTAGTCAATCTCATTGCCTGGCATATTAAAGAATATAACGTAGGGCAAAGTAGCCGGGCTACCTGCATGGCAGGTGTGGGTTTTGATGCCTTTGGCTGGGAGGTTTGGCCGTACTTAGTAGCAGGGGCATCCTTATATATCATGAAAGACACTCTTGGATTGGAACCCTTTCATTTAGCACAAACAATTGCTCATTATGCTATATCGCATTGCTTTATGCCGACTGCTTTGGTGGCAGACTTTGTCCGTGCATCAAGATATAAAAAAACCTCCTTATGCTATTTGCTAACCGGCGGTGATACGTTGTCTTCAATCAGTAATAAAGAGATTGGGTATAAGATCGTCAATAACTATGGCCCTACAGAGTATACGGTAGTGGCCACTAAATATGAACTGTTAAGCCGGGATGACCAAAATATCGCTCCGCCTATTGGCAGCCCTGTCGCTAATACTACAGTGTTAATTCTCAATGAGCAACTGCATTTAGTTCCTGTGGGTGTTAGGGGGGAGATATGTATAGGTGGAGAGGGATTATCAAGGGGATATTTGAACCAGCCCCGCTTAACAGCAGAGAAGTTTGTTGCGCACCCCTATAATAAAGAACCCAATGCTAGAATATATAGGACCGGAGACTTAGGCAGATGGCTACCGAATGGGAATATTGAGTATATGGGACGCATAGATGACCAGGTAAAAATTAGGGGCTATAGGATAGAGTTGGGAGAGATAGAAAGTGTGCTCTTAAAAAGCGGGAAGGTAAAGGCTACGATTGTTGTTGCCCGGGAGGACAGCACAGGCAATATTCGTTTGACGGGGTATGTGGTACCAGAGGGAGGATTTGATCGTAACGCAATTGTCTCTTACATGAAGCGCTGGTTACCGGAGTATATGGTCCCCGCCTTTTGGATCGACTTAGAGAGGTTACCCGTGACAGCAAATGGCAAGATTGATAAGAAAGCATTACCTGTATTTGATGCTGCAGACGTATTAAATGAAAATTATGTAGCGCCACGTAACGAAACAGAAAAGATGCTTACTGAAATTTGGGAGAAAGTACTAGAGGTGGAAAAGGTAGGAATAAACAACAACTTTTTTGAACTCGGAGGTCATTCTTTAACTGTGTTGATGTTAGCTAGCCAGGTTCGTGAGTTAGGTCTGCAGATAAACGTAAAAGATTTTTTTGTTCACCAAACTATTGAGAAGCAATCCAATTTTATTCGTACCTCGCAAAAACTACTCAGTGCTGCAGGTGAAGGTAAATATATTATCCCCATTCAACCAAAGGGCACAAATATTCCGTTGTTTGCCTTTACAGAGTTTTTACTTTATTCAAAAGTCGGTGAACACATCGGTAAAAACCAGCCATTTTATTCCATAGAGCGATCGCCCTATGAAAAAAAAGAAGAAATTGTTGCCCATTACATTAGTGAAATAAAAAAGATTTATTCTCACGGTCCTTATTGCTTAGCCGGATTTTGCAAGTGGGGTGATATAGCTGTTGAAATGGCACAGAGGCTTGTAGAACAAGGCGAGGAAGTACCCCTTTTAATTTTGATTGAGTACTATTCTTCTCAAGCATTACGATCCCGTATGTCACCAAAATTTCTCGGTCCAAAAATTAAGTATTTCTTTAACACGTTACGAGAAACTAATTCTTTTAAAGGCAAAGGAAAATTTATCGTAGAAGAAATGGAAAATTTATCTCAATTTATTGCTATGAAACTAATAGGAAAAAATAATAACAATCGAGTAGGCAAAAACAGTTATTCAGGAAAAGTGGTTTTAGTTAGGGCAAGTGATACATACGAATACTACGATAATTGTAATATGGGGTGGTCAGAATATTTTATTGGAGAGATAGAAAACATCACAATTAAAGGCAATCATTTGAATATTATGCGCAATCCTGCTGCTGCACAACTGGCTGAAAAACTAAACGCAATTTTAGAAAAAACAAGTGAAAGATATAGCAGGAACGTAGTTACTGAAATCTTAAAATATTGAATAAATTATAAATCTGTAAAGGCATTAACAGACAGATTTTCTCATAGCAGGAACTGATTGAAAATAAAAAAATTCCTTATTACTGCCGATTCGCAAAATAATTTTTTATTTCAAATATCTCTGCACCTGTTCTAAGGCTTCTATATTATTTTTTCTTTTTAAAGAAGATATCACTTCGCTTTTTTCCCGAGCTGTTAAATGAAAATTAAGAGAAAGAGGACAAAAATGGTTGGTAAAATCTTCTAAAAGATATATCTGAAAAGGGTTTCAATGAAGTAAATTGAAACCCTTTTCAATTTCTACTATTATGACAAAAAAAATCCTGCTGGGGATGTGGCAGTAATTCAGTAATCGGCTGGGGTAAAAGAAATGGCCATCAACGATATAGATGCAAAGATTGCGGGCTTTTATTTCAATGGAATAATAAGGCTGTTACACATGCAAACCGTTTCATCTGGTTCGTTAAATGGATAATGGATAGAAGAGTATACCGGACCTTAACATCCGGGATGCAGATGAGCAGCAAAAGCATCAGCCGGTTGTTTAAAATATATCTTGCTAAAGCTCCGCAGGTTCCTGTCAGAAGCAAATCAAATGTTCATTTACTCATTGATGGAACTTACCTGCCCAATGGATTATGTTTAATTCTTTATTATGACCATGATATAAAATATGTGCAGTTATACCGAGAGCTACCTTAATAGAAGAATCCATTAATCCTCAAACAGGAAAATATTGGTTTACTCATAAAGGATTGCATCAAGCCTATACGCTCATATACCAGGCGATGCCTCACTTATTTGCTTATCTTAATGATCCGAAAATACCTGCTACGACCAACCGTTTAGAAAGTTATTTTAAACATCTGAAGGAAAAATTACTGTTGCATTGTGGGTTAAGATTAGAAGCAAAAAGAAACTTCATAAAATGGTATCTGCCTTTTAAAAACAATCTTAAATGAGTTTTTTAAGTCATATTGCTACCCGATAAAAAAATAAAGGAGCTGAAATAATCAACTCCTTTTTTATCGTAATAGCAGCAATCTTATTACTGGCAGGTTGCTCTCCAGCAGAGCATGCTTCCTCTTCAGATTGATCCCCAAAATTGAGTATAATTTTATAATAAATTACCAACCATTTTTGTCCACATTGCCAAAATTAATGGTGGCGCCACGCTCTTCCTTTTCTGGGATATACATAAACGCAACACGATGAAAATTACTGTCCAAAAAGTTTTGAGCATAAAAACTTCATCATTATTTTATCATCATTCAAATCATAGGTCAATCTTTCGCAATCTTTTTATAACTAACCACAATACCACGTATCAATGAAGAGCTGAACCCCCGATGCTCCATTTCATTTAAACCTGCTATAGTGCAACCTTTCGGGGTGGTTACTTTGTCAATTTCCTGCTCCGGATGATTACCGGTTTGAATAAGTAACTCTGCTGAACCTTTAATAGTTTGTGCAGCAATAATGCCTGCAGTTTTTGCATCAAAACCAATTTCAATTCCCCCCTGAATATTAGCCCTGATGAAGCGCAAAGCATAAGCAATACCACATGCCCCCAATACCGTTGCTGCTTCCATTAGTTTTTCGTCGATAGTAACAACCTCGCCAAGATTTTTAAAAAGTTTATTTACAAATTTTATATTTTCCTGGGAAGCATTGCTGCTGCAAACACATGTCATGCTTTGCTGAATGGCAATTGCGGTATTAGGCATAGCCCGGAATAATGGAAATTTTTTTTGAATAATCTCCTCCATATCATTTATTAATACACCTGTTACAACTGATATAAAAATTTTATCAGAAGTAAGCTCGTTTTTAATGCCATTAAGTATGTCAGCAACCTGGAAAGGTTTTACCGCTAATATTACTACATCACTTTTTCTTACCGCCTCATTGTTATTAGCAGTTATTTCAATTCCCCGTTCTTTTAAAGATTGTAAAGTAGCTGTGTTTCGTTTGGTAATAATAATTTCGGATGCCTTATTAAATTTGCTTTTTAATAATCCTATGGCAATGGCAGAGCCAAGATTCCCTCCGCCAATGATGGCTATTCGCTTATTCATTTGTTTGTGATTTATTCAAAGGTAAGCAGATGAATTCTACTCCTGATGTGTATCAAAATCTTTCAATCCTAAATGCACTGATATCAATAGTAGGATCTTTTCGTTGAACAATTTCACTAACAAGTTTGCCTGTGCCGGTTGCCAGTGATACACCCAACATTGCATGACCACCGGCTATAACTACGTTTTCAAATTGCTGATGTTTACCGATGTATGGTAATCCATCGGGTGTTACAGGTCGCAAGCCATGCCAAATTTTATCGGTTGGCGGAAGATCAATTTGCAAATCGGGATAAAAATCTTTTACAGAATCATAAATTCCTTTCATTCTTTTAGGTAAAATATTTTCATTAATACCGCTTATTTCCATAGTGCCGCCAATACGTAACTGGTTTGCCCATGGCGTCATAGCGCATCTACCTTCAATTAAGATTGCAGGATAACGAATATTTTTCTCAACATGCTTATATGTATAGCTATATCCTTTGCCGGGCTGTAATAATAATTTTATACCCATCATTTTAACCACGGCCGGCAGCCAGCTTCCTGTTGCCACAATTAATTCTTCGCATTCATATTTCCCTTTGCTTGTTATTATTGCAGAAACTTTTTTTCCTGTTTTTTCAAATCCTGTAACTGTTGTGTTCAGTTGAAATTGCACACCTTTTTTCTCTAAGTTATTTTTTAATGCAAACATAAACTTCCCGGGATTTACGTGACAGTCATCTTTAAATAAAACGGCGCCTGTCACATTCAATTCAACATCCGGTTCTAATGCCTGAACCTGTTGTTTATTTAAACGCTCCACTTTCAAACCAAATTTTTCTGCATCATCTGCCAAATGAAATTCATGATCTAAAGATTTTTGTTCCCTGCACATCATTAAGCAGCCTTTCTCTTCCATCAAAAAAGAATCGCCGATCTCATCCCTGATATCGTTTATTAAATGCCTGCTTAACTGTAAAATATTATTCAGATAGGGAGCATTTTTTACGACAGTAGAAGCATTGCTGTTCTTATAAAAATGATATGCCCATTGCATAAGAGAACTGCTTATTCTGGGTTTGATGTAAAAAGGACTGCTGCTGTTAAGCATATACCTAACCCCCTCTGCAATTATTCCCGGTGAGGCTAATGGTATAAAATGACTTGGAGAAACATAGCCCATGTTCCCAAATGAGCATCCGTGAGTAATATCACTTCTTTCGATAACTGTAACTGCATATCCTTCCTTTTGCAAATAATAAGCACAGTTCAATCCAATAATACCACCTCCAATAATTGTAATATTCTCTTTCATTATTACTTTGATAAGTCTCCCTCTAGGGAGATTTAGAGGGTTTTTAAATCACCTGGAACCCAAATGCATAAGGATCATCTTCATCATCAATTGTAATTGTATTGTATCCGTAAATTTTTGCCCAGCCTTGTATGCCGGGTATTATGGCAGGCTTATCTCCCACAGTTGTAACTTCTTCTACCCTTCCAATAAATTTACTGCCAATAATACTCTCATGAATAAACTCATCGCCTTGTTTCAATTTTCCTTTTGCAAACCATTGCGCCATTCTTGCTGAAGTGCCGGTGCCACAAGGCGATCGGTCAATCGCTTTTTCACCATAGAACACAGCATTCCTGGCGGTGGAAGTTTTATCCATCACTGCACCTGTCCATAAAATATGGGAGCATGAATTGATGGTGGGATCTTCGGGATGAATAAAATTGTGTTCTTCATTAATTCTTTTTCTCATTACTCTTCCCCAGTTTATCAATTGATCTGCTGTATAATTTTCAAGCCCTTTAAAATTTTCCTGAGCATCAACAATAGCATAAAAATTGCCGCCATAGCTAACATCAACTATCAGCATACCAAGATCAGGACATTCCACTTCAATATTTTCTGCTGCAAGAAAAGAAGGAACGTTTGTAAATTTTACAGAATCTACTTTTATTTTATTTGCTTTAATCTTTCCATCAATCTTCTCCATTTTCTCCCCCTTCGGGGGGGATAGAGGGGGCTTTGTTTTATATTCTACCATCACCAAACCTGCCGGGGTTTCCATTTTTACAACACCCGTAATTTTTGGAGTTATCAATCCTTCTTCAATGGCAATAGATATCGTGCCTATTGTGCCATGACCACACATCGGCAAACATCCGCTCGTTTCTATAAATAAAACTGCAACATCGTTACCGGGATCATGGGGAGGATACAATATACTTCCGCTCATCATATCATGTCCGCGAGGCTCAAACATTAATCCTCTGCGTATCCAGTCGTACTCTTTTAAAAAGTGCTGGCGCTTTTCGCTCATATTATTTCCATGCAAAACGGGTCCGCCATCTTTTACTAATCGTACAGGATTACCACATGTGTGTGCATCAATGCAATTAAAGATGTGTTTCACAAAAATTATTTTAAAACATTCATATCATCCAGGCAATATACACCTCTGCCATAGGTTGCTATTACCAGTTTTCTATCACGGGGATGAATAAACATGTCCTGAACAGAAACCGATGCAGGCATGTCAGCATTTAAAGCAAGCCACTTTTTCCCGCCATCTTTACTTATATAAATCCCAAGATCAGTTCCGCAAAAAAGATTGCCCGTTTTGTCATCTTCAATAATAACATTAACAGGTGAAGCAGGTAAATTTCCGGTAACAGATCTCCATGTTACTCCTGAATTATCTGAAACAAAAACATAAGGTGTTGCATTATCTGCTCTCCGGTCATTGAGTACAACATATAATTTCCCCTCTTTTAGCACTGAAGCTTCAATATTCGCAACATGTTTGTTGTAGGGTAAACCTTTGATTATTTCATTCCATGTCTTTCCATCATCCATCGTATTCCATAACCTTCCATCATCAGTACCAACATATAATTTACCTGGATTGCTTCCCTCCGAAATTGTTGTGATTGCCTGGTGATAAATTAAATAAGGATAATTGCCCATCCAAGACCTATCATTATAAGAAAGATCGTGGCTGATAATTTTCCATGTGTCTCCGCCATCCTCCGACTTATATAAATGCTGAAGCCCATGATAAATTACTTTGTTATTAAATCTTGACATTAATGTACCAGCAAGCCACTCACCACGTAAAGAATCAATAGCACCTACAGCGAATAAACTAATTGGTTTACTGCGGTCTCTTTGTGGCTTACTGAAATCGCTTTTCATGAGCCTGCCATAAAATGAACTGGAAAAAATCATGTTGTGATTAGTTGGATCAACCTCGATTCTTGTTCCTTCGCCACCCGGCGCATAGTTCCATGAACGGATTGTTGAATCCTGTGACTTTCCAAAAGTATTGTTGACGTTTCCGCTATATGTGCCTTGATCCTGTATTGATCCATACAGATTGAATGGTTGCTCCATATCGTAGGTAACATTATAAAATTGTGTTGTAGGAATTTTTTTGAATGTGTTTTTCCAGATATTACCTCCATCATTTGTAAAGCTTACGCCTCCATCATTTCCCAAAATTATCCTGTCAGGGTTTTCTTTATCAAACCACATGGCATGATTGTCACCGTACATTTCATCACTTTTTTTGTCTGACGGCTCAAACTTTTTCCATGTCTTTCCGCCGTCTTCAGACTTACCCATAGATACGCCCATTGCATACACTTCATTCTCATTTTTTGGATCAACACGTATTTGCCCAAATACCCATCCATAGGTTCCTGAAAATGGTGTGAAGAAGTCATGTATTTCTCCCATTTTTTGCCAGTTTTCACCTTTATCATTACTTCGATAAATGGCGCCACCAATTACAACTTTTTGCACTTTTCTTTGGTAAGAGTCTGTTTCCTCCGGCTTAGGATCTCTCTTTTTATTATGATCATCTACAAAGGCATACAATACATTTGGATTTGAAATTGAAACAGCCAACCCAATTCTTCCCGTAAGCTTTGTATCTGGCAAACCCCGTCCGACCGGGTCATCCGGGCGGGCTTTGTTTATGATCTTCCATGTTTTGCCACCATCCGTAGTTTTATAAATATGATCTCCACCTTCCGGTATTGGATCACTCCAGCGCCGGCGAATTCTATTCCACATACTTGCATATAAGGTATTTGCATCAGAAGGATCCATCACAAGGTCAATACAACCGCTCCTGTCGCTTTCAAACAAAATATTCTTCCATGATTTACCGCCATCATTAGTTAAATAAACGCCACGGTCTTTATTGTAAGTCCATTCATTACCACTAACACCTGCATAAACTCTATTGGGATCTTTCGGATGCACAACTACTCGTGAAATGGTGCCGGAATTCTGTAAACCAATATTGGTAAAGTTTTTTCCTCCATTTGTTGATTTATACATTCCTGTTCCCGGCAATGAAGCCCGGAAAATATTGGCCTCGCCTGTGCCAACATAAAGAATATCAGGATTAGACGGAGCCAATGCTATGTTGCCAATTGATTGGGTTGCTTCCTTATCAAAAATTGGTTTCCATGTTTCGCCGGCATCTTCAGTTTTCCACAAGCCTCCTGTTGCATAAGCTGCATATATGATATTTGGATTGCCTGTAATACCAATTACATCAGTACTGCGACCGCTACGATTATCCGGACCTGTTAAACGCCATTGAATATTTTTATAAGGAGATTGCTGCAGCAACAATTGTTGATGTTTAAATGCTGCCAGCTTTTGAGCGCCTGTTGTTGGCGTTTGCGCAAATGCAACCACCGGTAAAAAAAGTAAAATGATCAGTTGTCTCATATATTCTTATGTTGATTTGGTTATATATCGTTTTATTTCTTTTTCAATTTATTTTGCTCAAGCTGTTCGTTAATATACCTGTCTGTAATTTTTTCAAGAATAGATAATGTAACTGCCCCATTGGAAAGTATCATATCATGAAACGAACGCACATCAAAATCCTGCTTTAAAGCATCCTCAACCTTCCTGCGCAATTCTTTTATTTTGATCTCACCAATTTTATAAGCTAATGCCTGACCGGGCCATGAAATATATCGATTGATCTCAGTATTTACTTCGTGCATTGATAGAGCAGTATTATTAGCTAAATAATCAACAGCCTTCTCTCTTGTCCAGTTTTTTGTATGAATGCCTACGTCAATTACAAGCCGGCAGGCACGCCACATTTCATAGGTCAATCTTCCGAATAAACTATAGGGATCTTTATAAAAACCCATCTCGTGCCCGAGATATTCAGCATATAAGCCCCAGCCTTCGCCGAATGCGTTTACATATAAATTTCTTCTGAACTCCGGTAAATTGTCCAGTTCTTTTGCTAAGGCAATTTGCAGATGGTGCCCCGGCACTGCTTCATGGAGCGTTAATGCTTCCAATGTATACAAGGTCCTGCTTTTTAGGTCATAGGTATTTACCCAATACATTGCTGCACGTTTGCCATTTAAAGGAGCACCGGAATAACGTCCTGTTGTATAGGCAGGTGCAAGATAATCCGGTACGGGTTCTACACCGTAGGGCTGCCTTGGAAATTTTGCAAAAAGAGAAGGAAGAAGACCATCAGATTTTTTTGCTATGTATGCAGCTTCTTTTAATAACTGCTCCCCTGTGGGGGGAAAAAATTTTGGATCAGTACGAAGAAACTGTATAAACTCTTTGAAGGTTCCTTTAAAATTTACCTGCTGAATTACTTTATCCATTTCAGTTTTGATTCTTGCCACTTCCTTTAACCCTACCTGGTAAACTTCTTCAGATGACATATTTGTTGTTGTAAAAAACTTAACCCTGTCTTCATAATAATCTTTGCCATTGGGCATATTGGAAACACCTAAACTTTCATGGGTCCTTCTACGGTATTCGCCTCCAAAAAAAGATTTTATTTTTTTATAGCTGGTAACAACATCCTGCTGAATTATTTTTTTTGCCTCGGCCTGTAAAATTTTCCAGTCATCTTCATTAATCCCAAAGGGTTTTTTGGTATAAGGTTTCCAGAAGAGAGATGTTTCAACATCATCAACAATATGTTGCTTATAAGTTGGCTCATAACCATCAAGGAGAACTTTTGGCTGACTGATCCCCAATTTTAAACCTTCACGCATTAGAGCAAGATGTTCATCAACATATCTTGGTATGTCTTTAAGAAGTATATTATACCGTTCAGCGTCTTTTTTTGAACTTAAAATTGTATTTTCTCTTCTGGCAAGAGATGTATGGAATCCTTCATCAGATAATATGGGGTTTAAATATGCCTTATACTTGTATTGAGATAACTCATCATTGACTTGGTGACGCAATAAT
Organism: Chitinophagaceae bacterium; assembly: GCA_050998315.1. GTDB lineage: Bacteria > Bacteroidota > Bacteroidia > Chitinophagales > Chitinophagaceae > Ginsengibacter. The sequence goes on along the minus strand of JBPCQG010000479.1, from coordinate 6,367 downwards.
TCAAGGTTTACCTGGTCACTGAAGGATAAAGAATCTTTTAAAGCATTCAATTTTGTATCTATAGATCTGTACAAATTATAGCTGCGTAAAAAATCTTCTTCCATAGAAGAACCAAGCGGATGATTTTTTGCGCTGTCAGATCTTGACTCTTTCTCAGAATAAGTTTTTATTTCATTTAATACACTTGAAATTACAGGATGTATCTGTGGCGTTTTTTGCTGCGGCTTCACAGAAATATAAAGAAAAAGAAATACGATAAACAGGCAGCAATTTTTCATATAATATTTATAAGGATGATCTTGTTAACTCATTATTTATTGTTCGCCAGATATTCAATGGGTTTTCATTTTTTAGTTCATCAGGTAGCAAACCGTTACTCCAGCTTTGAAAACAAATCGGTCTTGCAAAACGTTTAATTCCATCAGCACCAACAGAAGTAAAGCGGCTGTCAGTTGTTGCTGGAAATGGTCCGCCATGATGCATGCTTAAACACACTTCAACACCTGTAGGTACACTATTTAAAATAAATCTACCACAGATATTTTTTACAGATTCCACCAATTCATCATTGTTTCGCATATCATTTTCTGTTGCCATTAACGTAGTTGTTAACTGACCTTCAAGGTTTTTAGCCACTTCAATCATTTCATCTTTATCCTTACAGCGAATAACAATTGAGTAAGGACCGAATACTTCCTGATGACGTACAGGGTTATTTAAAAATGCCTGTCCCGTTGCGGATGCAATAGTTGGCATACCTTGATTTTCTTTTGCTGCAGTTTCACTTACAGCTTCAGTAGTTACTTCCTGTTGCGACAATGCTTTAGATCTATTTTCAGAAAACAGTTTTGATATACCCGGGTGAAGCATTGCTGCCGGAGCAATGTGCTTTATTTCTTCACCAACATTTATTATAAAATTTTGTAACGCTTCGCTTTCAATTCCAATCATCAACCCGGGGTTGGTACAAAATTGTCCGACGCCAAGTGTGATGGAACCTGCATACAACTTTGCTATATCAGATGAAGATCGTTGTAATTTTTCAGGTAATAAAAAAACAGGATTGATACTTCCCATTTCTGCAAAAACAGGAATAGGCTCCTTACGTTGATTACCCCAATCGAATAATTGTTTACCACCTAAAAATGAACCAGTAAATCCGACTGCTTTTGTATGTGGATGTGTAACCAATGCTTTTCCGGTTTCCACGGATGCTCCATGAACATGAGCAAAAATTCCATCAGGCATTTTACATTTTTCTGCAGCATTTATTATAGCTTTTGCAACAGTCGCAGATGTTTCCGCATGTGCAGGATGCGCTTTGATAATGACCGGGCAACCGGCAGCAAATGCGCAGGCCGTGTCACCGCCGGCAGTAGAATATGCAAACGGAAAATTACTTGCACCAAAAACAACCACAGGGCCTAATGGCACTAACATTTTTCTTACATCAGGCTTGGGCGGAGTTTTACCAGGGTCAGCAGTATCTATTCTTACCTCCAGCCATGTCCCTTCTTCGCAAGCTGATGCATAACTGTTTAACTGAAAAATTGTTCGTGCTCTTTCACCACGCAATCTAGCTTCCGGCAAATTGGTTTCTCTCATTGCAGTAAGAATCAATTCATCACCACAATATTCGAGTTCAAGAGCAATTGCTCTCATAAAATCTGCCCGTTGCTTCAACGATACTTTTCTGTATTGATGAAAAGCAATCCATGCCTTATTCATCACTTCATTAATTTGCTCAATGGTACTGTCATTATATTTCATCTCAAATATTAATATGTTTCATAAGTCTCCCTTTAGGGAGATTTAGAGGGTATTCAGATAATCAGGCAATGCAGGTCTTGATGCAATACCATCATTAATGATTTTTAAAATATTTTTTCTTTCTTCACCTTCGAGGATAAGCCTGGGAGGTCTTACGGTTTCTGATCCGAGTCCTGCCTGTGTTTCTGCAAGTTTTATGTATTGCACAAGTTTAGGATGATATCAAGTTCCAGCAATGGCATAAACCACCTATAAATTTTAGTAGCCTCATCCAACCGTCCGGCTTTCACCAAACGATATATTGCAACTGTTTCTGCTGGGAAAGCACATACTAAGCCTGCAACCCAGCCATCTGCACCAAGGCATAATTCTTCCACAGCCAACGGATCTACGCCACATAAAATTTTAAACCTGTCTCCAAAACGGTTGATCATTCTTGTAACATTTATCACATCTCTTGTTGATTCTTTTACTGCCAGTATGTTCTTACAGTCCTGCAATTCGTCAAACATATCAAGTGTGATTTCAATCTTATAGTCAACAGGATTATTATATAGCATTATTGAAAGGTCTGTGGAACGAGCAAGGGTTTTAAAGTAAGTCACTGTTTCCCTGTGATCACTTTTATAACGAATGGGAGGCAGCAACATCAAACCCTGGGCACCCCAGTCTTCTGCATATTTTATTTGCTTTAACGCTCCGTTTGTAGAACCTTCTGCAATGTTTAAAACTACCGGAATACCTGCACATTTTTCAATGGCAAATTTTACCAGTATTTCTTTTTCTTCTGTGGTTAGTACACTTGCTTCACCTAAGCTTCCACCCAATACGATACCATCAACACCGGCTTCAAGTTGTGCATTTAAATTTTTTTCAAACATTGAAAGATCCAGCTGATCGTTTGCCGTGAATTTGGTAGTAAGTGCAGGAAAAACTCCCTTCCATTGAAATGCCATATCTGTTAAAATTTTTCACAAACTACGAATAGAAAATGAAATCTTAATCCTAAGAAATACACCAGATTTTATTTTAATAAATAGCAAATTAAAAAAGAATATTCCTTTCACTAAACTTTCACAGTTTAATTTATCCATAGCATACTATTTGCCGTATATGAAGTATAAAAAAGGAGAAAATATGTTACGTTTAAAAAGTTTTTATGTAATAGTTCTAGCAGTTGGTGCTGTGCTTTTAAATAGTTGCAGCACTTCTGCTCATATAGAAAAAGATGAATCAGCCAATCTTAAAAATTACAAAAGTTATACCTGGATAGATAAAGAAAACCAAGGCAAGATTACAAATGAGATCGCGGCGCAAAATCTTAAAACCATTGTAAATGGTGAATTGCAAAAGAACGGGTTTAGAGAAGTAAAACACAACCCCGATCTTTTATTAAGCTATGACCTGTTGATAGAGAAAAGTATGAAGGAACAAAGCGAGCCTGTATATAGCAGACCGTATTCGAGAGTATATTATAATCCTTACACACGCAGGTATGGTACCATTAATTATCCTTCTCAATTTTTGGGATATGATAGTTATTCCACACCTGTTAAAGAGGGTACGGTTTCAATTAGTATGGTAGATGCCAAAACCGATAAAACTATTTGGCAGGGTTGGACCACAGATGAGTTGAACAGTAATCAGTTCAGCAGCAAAGAGGTTCAGAAAAATGTAAGATCAATTTTTAAGAAATTTGAAGTAGCTAACAAATGACAGGCACCCTCAAGTGATAATCCCGCCAACCGGCGGGATTTTTTTTTACAGCTATCTGGTTAATTTTTTACGCATATTTATCAAAGAAGTAATATATTATTTTGTAGTAAAGAAATGCTTCTTACGCAAAAATAATTTGCCTATAACAAACTAAATTCAAGATTTTTTAAATTACTCTTTGTACAGTCCAAAAAGCAGCGATTAATGCAATAACAATTGATAAAGGATAAACCACTCTTTTTCTATACCAAGTTTCATTTCCAAATCGGGAAACTATAAATACGAACATCAGTAAAATAATTGATATCTGCCCTAATTCAACTCCCAGGTTAAACGATAGAATTGAAGTAGCAAATTTATTCCGGGGCAATCCTATTTCGTTTAATGAACTTGCAAAACCTAATCCATGTATCAAACCAAACATAAACACAATTAGAATTCGCCATGGTTTTAATTCCTTCAACAGTAAGTTTTCCATAGCTACAAAAACTATGGATAAAGCGATAATTGGCTCTACAACTTCACTTGGCGCAACAATAATATTCTTCATACTCATTGCCAGGCTAATGGAATGTGCAACTGTAAATGCAGTGGCTTGCCAAATAATGACTTTTATTTTATTGCTCAGCAAACAAAGCGACACAACAAATAAAATATGATCAAATCCTTCCGGGACAATATGCCTATACCCAAGTTTGAGATAGTACCAAATAACATTGCCAGTTGGCGCTTTTTCTAATGCATAATTTATTGTATGCCCAAATACAGCTGATGATACCAGGAGAAGGGATACAACAATTACTACTAATGATATAAAATTTATTGATGGTTGCCTGATCATTCATTGAAGTTTTCTACTTACTAACTTGATGGTTTTTGTGCTTACTACTTTGGCATACACAAAAGTATTTAATGAAGATACTAAAGCAACTTTTGGTGTGGACAAAAATAAATTATTATCACCCACATCTCCGCAAATTCGTAGCTCTGGAACATCTGCAGACTCAATACCTATATCAATATAGAAGCTGAAGAGTTAATAGTGTATTCAATTCATTTAATGGTGAGCCTGGACCGATATCTGCCGGTGGAGAAGCAATCTTATAAATTAATTTGTATTAAGAACAGGTTATCTTCAAGCATCCCATAAACAGGGTGGCAGGAAATATTTTAATTTGCGGAGCAAGTGAGAATTCTGAAAGTATAATTTGCCACATGAAATTTATCTAGTAAAACTTTAGGTTCAAAAAACAAACAAAAATGATACCACTTGAAAAGTATGGGGATTGGATTAAAATTGGTGAGATTTTATAAATTGCTCTTCTATATTCAACACTCAAATATATTAATTCGTTTTCCTGGATTTAATAAAAAATAATTATTTCATCCTTTTAAATAAAACGAAAAAAAAGGAACCTTCAAAAGGAAGCCGATCTATTAGTAATGAAAGAAAAAAGGACTGCTTTTTTTGGAGCAGCCCTATGAATTTTTTGAGATTTACTGGAATTGTACCACGTACGGGATTCGAACCCGTGATTCCTCCGTGAAAGGGAGGCGTCTTAACCCCTTGACCAACGCGGCATTTATTTTGCGAGGACGGCAAAGATACCCCCGCGTGTTTTCGATGCCAAATTTTTATTTTATAAATATGCTTATCGTATTTATTGCAATTGATTGTATTATTTTTGAGCCCTTACTATGCTTATTATATAAAGGCAGGAATTTCAATAATTTCATAACGAATATGCAGTATGTCAGTTTTAGTTAACAAAAAATCAAAAATTTTAGTGCAGGGATTTACAGGGACCGAAGGCACTTTTCATGCAACACAAATGATTGAATACGGAACAAACTTAGTTGGCGGTGTTACTCCAAATAAAGGTGGCACAAGTCATTTAAATAAACCCGTTTTTAATACTGTTGCTGATGCAGTAAAAAATACCGGCGCTGATGTGAGCATCATATTTGTTCCACCGGCATTTGCGGCTGATGCAATTATGGAAGCAGCTGATGCAGGAATTGCTTTGGTGGTTTGTATTACCGAAGGTATTCCTATACAGGATATGGTAAAAGTGAAAACTTTTTTAGAGGACAAAAAAACAAGATTAATAGGGCCTAACTGCCCGGGAGTTATTACTGCAGATGAATGCAAAGTTGGTATCATGCCGGGGTTTATTTTTAAAAAAGGAAGAATAGGAATTGTTTCAAAATCAGGTACATTAACTTATGAAGCTGCTGACCAGGTAGCCAAAGCAGGACTGGGAATATCAACTGCCATTGGCATTGGCGGCGATCCAATAATCGGAACAACAACTAAAGAAGCTGTTGAATTATTTATGAATGATCCTGATACTGACGGCATCGTAATGATAGGTGAGATAGGCGGAGGTATGGAAGCTGAAGCTGCACGATGGATAAAAGAATATGATCACATTGCCGCATCACTTGGTAAAAATAAAAAACCGGTAGTTGGTTTTATTGCAGGGCAAACGGCACCACCGGGTCGCAGGATGGGACACGCCGGCGCCATTGTTGGAGGGGCAGATGATACTGCTGCTGCTAAAATGAAAATTTTAGGAGAATGCGGCATTCATGTGGTGGCTAGCCCTGCCGACATTGGCAAAACAATGGCTGAGAGGATGTAATTTTAAGTAAAATATTAATGCAAATATTAAGAAGCCGTCTCATATCAAGTGAGGCGGTTTTTTTATTTCTATAAAATTATTGATAATAATATCATTTTTATTTTAGAGCGTTTGTGATCAAAAAATAGTAGTGATTAAATGAAAGCAAAAAAGCCTTTCTCAGGCCGCTTTCTTTCTTAGATTGTGTGCCAGTGCAAGTAATCCTGCTTCTATTTCTACTTTGGGTTTGCTGCGCA
>JBPCQG010000352.1:0-6122 GCA_050998315.1 Chitinophagaceae bacterium | reverse complement strand
AGCAGGGACAAAACGGTTCATATACACGTCATGGTCTGGAGGAGTATATCTCCGATTGCATCATTCTTTTAGATAACAGGGTCAGAGACCAAGTTGCCACCCGTAGAGTTCGCGTAATTAAATATCGTGGGTCACGTCATGGAACAAGCGAATATCCATTTGTTATAGATGATGAAGGACTTTCAGTAATTCCTATCACGTCAGCAGGGCTTAATCAACCGGGCACAAGCAAGAAGGTTTCCACAGGCATTCCATCGTTAGACAAATTGTTCAAGAGTGGTAAAGGTTACACCAGAGGTAGTACCATACTGGCTTCGGGCACTGCAGGCTGCGGAAAAACAAGTTTTGCGGGGGCATTTGCACTTGAAAGCTGTAAACGTGGCGAACGCTGTCTTTTCTTCTCCTATGAAGAATCAGCAGGGCAACTCATTCAAAACATGAGTTCTATCGGTATTGATTTTGCGCCATGGATAAAAAAAGGACTACTAAAGATTGTGGCTCTCAGACCATCATTTCTTGGTTTAGAGATGCATTTATTGAATGTTTATAAGCTGGTTGATAGTTTCAAACCAAAGGCTGTGGTGGTAGATCCCCTCACAAGTCTTGTTGGAGAGGGAGAGGAGCGTGAAGTTACATCAATGATTACCCGCATGATTGATCTCTTAAAATCCAGGGGCATCACTACGTTTTTTACGAGTCTTGTTTCTGCAAACTTACAAAGTAACACGAGTGGCGAAATCGGTGTTTCATCGTTGATTGACACCTGGATTATTGTGAGAATGGTAGAAGATACGGAAGATATAAAACGCACCCGTGAAGTTTTCATTGTTAAGTCTCGCGGCACTAACCATGATAGCGATGTGCACAAATTTATAATGAGTGATGATGGAATTATGTTGATGCCAAATGATGATAAAGCTAAATTAAGCACCAATACGAAAAAGGATGTTAATAAAAATGTTGCTGAAAACAAAAAGAATCAATAATAAGCCATGAAAACAGTGCAACCTAAATTCATTGTAGGTATTGGCGGCTCAGCCGGAGCGCTTAACGCATATAGGGCTCTGCTGGATGCACTGCCGCGTGATACAGGTATGGCTTATGTTATTATTTCTCACATGAACCCCACCGCCCATAGTCAGTTGGCTATAATACTGCAGAGGCACACGAAAATGTCAGTAACCGTGGCTTCTGAGGCAATGCCTATTCTTGCGAATTATGTTTACGTAATTCCTCCGGACTCAGATCTTACTATGGAAAACTATAGTTTCAAAGTAATCTCCCCTCGCTCTGGCAGGAACAAACAAGTAGATTTATTTTTTATTTCCCTGGCAAACGCAATGGGTGCAAGAGCTGTCGGTATCATCCTTTCGGGATATGATGGCGATGGCACTGAGGGCTGCAAACACATCAAAGCCAACGGAGGAAAAACCTTTGCTCAGGACATGTCTGCAGAAGTTGACTCCATGCCGCTCAGCGCTCAGGCAGCAGGCTGTGTTGATTTCGTGCTACCCCTTAACAAAATTCCGGATAAGTTAAAAAGATTGGCAGCTGCGCTTAAAATTTAGAAACGATTTACAAAACCTGAGAGTCTTAATTGCGGGTTAAAACAGACCAAATTAAAATCTCTTCCTAAGCCGTGTCTCTCCACATAGCTAGCAGCAGAGCAGGACACGGCGACGACCTAAAGAAAGATTGGTTATCTTAGGCATATGGCAGTTAAGACTCCAATTGAATTTCAGAAGGCATGTATTTTATAACATTTACCTGCCAGCATTAAATAAATCTTCTTTCCATTTACTTATCTAACTCGATCAACTAAACTCAAACCATTTTGTCAACTGCAGATTCTGATGAAGGTTTAAAACGTGTAATTGGTGCACCAGCACTTGCAATGTCAATTGTTAATGTAACAATAGGAGCCGGTATTTTTGCAGTGCCGGCTATTGTAGGTATTCAATTGGGTTCTTTTGGCATATTCGGTTATTTGTTTTGTGGTATTATGCTTGCCACAATCATGCTTTGCTATGCAGAAATAGGAAGTCGCTTTACAACAAGCGGCGGTTCTTATGCTTATGTAGAGGCGGCATTTGGTCCGTTAGCCGGATTTGTTGTTAACTGGTTATTCTTTTTTGGTTGGGGCATTTTGGGAAGTGCTGCACTGATGAATATTATTGCTGATTCACTTGCTGTATTATTTCCGGCTTTTTCAAATCTACTGATACGGGCATTGCTTTATCTAATTGTACTTGGTTTGATGGTAATGGTTAATGTACGTGGTGCAAAACAAGGTATACTCCTTGTTCAATTCATCACCATTATTAAACTGCTTCCGTTGTTTGGAATTATCATCTTCGGCATTAGCCATGTTAAGGCAACAAACCTGCATTGGGAACATTTGCCATCCTTAAAAACTTTTGGAGATACTGCACTCATTTTATTTTTTGCCTTTGCCGGGTTTGAAACCTCGCTTAATGTAAGTGGCGAATTAAAAAATCCGAAACGGACGCTTCCACTCGGTATTTTGTTAGGAGGAGCAGTGCTAATTATTTTGTTTTTACTTATTCAAACTGTGACACAAGGTGTATTAGGCCCGCGAATAGCTAATTTTAAGGATGCACCTCTGGCAGCTGTTGCTGAAGAAATAGTTGGCTCTGCAGGTTCAACCATCCTCCTGGTTACTGCTGCCATTTCCTGCTTTGGTTCAGTAAGTGGTGATGTTCTTGCGTCACCGAGGTTATTATTTGCAGGTGCAAATGACGGATTATTTCCAAAATTCCTGGCTAAAATTCATCCCAGGTTTGCTACACCCCACAGGGCAGTGATCACCTACGCTTCATTGATTTTTATTTTTTCAGTTTCAGGAGGATTTAAACAATTAGCTGTTCTTGCAAGTTGTGCTATTCTGCTGGTTTACCTTGCTGTTATTTTATCAACAATTAATTTAAGAATGAAAAAGCATGATGTTACGGAAGAAACTTTCAAGGTGCCTGGTGGCTTAATAATTCCTTTTATTGGTATTGCAGCCATTATTTGGTTATTAACAAGTTTAAGCAAATTGGAAATCATTTCTACGACTATTTTCATAGCTGTAGTATGTGTAATCTATTTTACCATGAAGAAGTTTCAGAGGAAATAGAAATAATGCTTATTGCAGAAAGACATAAATGGCATCTAACAAAACGTCGCTGTTGCACAACACTAAAACTCAAAAATCAATATGTAACTTCATTACAGGGATCTTGAAGGTTTTAGCCATGGCTATTATTTATTTTTTATAAAGCTTAGCGATTGATAATAACTCTGCTATCAGTTCTTAAAAAAATTACCAAGCAAATGAAAAAAATATTATCGCATTTTCACCTGTTTGTTTTCAGTTTATTACTATCGTTGCTGGTATCATGTAAGGGGAAAAATACAACACCGGCGACAGAAGCAATAAATGAAATTAAACTTAAACGCGGTGAGGTTGTTTTATGCGGACCAACCGATAAGCAATTTGGAACCGTTGAATTTGTAACCTCCTGCTCTCCTAAAACAAAAAAGGATTTTGATCTTGCTATTGCCTTGTTGCATTCGTTTGAATATGATGAGGCTGAAAAAGTTTTTGCAAAGATCATTGATGATGACCCCGGATGTGCCATGGCTTATTGGGGAGTAGCTATGAGCAATTACCACCAGGTTTGGCCTTCCCCGCCAACAGAAGCAGAACTTGAGAAAGGCACTAAAGCCATTTCAATTGCACAGTCATTAAAGCAAAAATCAAAAATAGAAACAGACTATATTAATGCTATTGCATTATTCTATAAAGACTCGAAGACAATAGATCATCGTACCCGCAGCCAGAGCTTCGTGAAGGCGATGGAAAAACTTTACAAAGAATATCCAACCGACAGAGAAGCTGCTGTATTCTATGCTTTGTCGCTTGTGGGTTCAGCAGATCTCTCGGATAAATCATATAATAACCAGAGAAAAGCCGGTGCAATTTTAAGTGCTTTATATCCCAACGAGCCCGATCATCCGGGAATTGTGCATTATATCATTCATACCTACGACAATCCTGAGCTTGCAACTTTAGCCTTACCGGCAGCAAAAAAATATGCTTCCATTGCTCCTTCTTCGGCACATGCTCAACACATGCCTTCACATATTTTTACACGGCTTGGACTTTGGAATGAAAGCATCCAATCGAACCTTGCTTCTACTGCTTCTGCAAAATGTTATGCTGAAAATGCCGGGATTAAAGGTCATTGGGATGAAGAACTTCATGGCCTGGATTACCTGGGTTACGCATATCTGCAAAATGGAGAAAATGATCTTGCAAAAAAGCAATTTGATTATCTCAAAAGCATTCAGGAAGTTTACCCGGTTACTTTTAAAGTTGCTTATGCATATGCTGCTATTCCGGCCCGCTACTACCTGGAAAATAAAATGTGGAAAGAAGCTGCCGCTATGCAATTGCACCCAAATAACTTTCCATGGCAAAAGTTTCCCTGGCAAAAAGCAATATTTCATTTTGCCCGGTTATTGGGTTCTGTGCATATTGGTAATATTGAGCAGGCAAGGGCTGAACTAAGAAACCTGAACAGGATGTATGATACACTTGCAGCACAAAAAGATATTTATAAAGCCTGGCCAGGTAATGATACAGATAAAAACAGGTGAAGCGTGGATATTATTCGGAGACAAAAAAGTGAATGAAGCATTACAACTGATGAACATGGCCGCCGACATGGAAGATAAAACTGAAAAAAGCCCTGTTACTCCCGGAGAAATACTACCGGCAAAGGAATTATTGGCTGATATGTTACTACAATTAAACAAACCCGCGGAAGCTTTAGAAGCTTATGAGGGAGATTTGAAAACACACCCTAACCGGTTTAATGGCTTATATGGTGCAGGAGTAGCCGCCGAAAGAATTAATAAAGTTGAAAAAGCAAAATATTATTACCAGCAATTGATCACCATTGCAAATTCCCCTAACGCAAACAGGCGGGAGCTTGAAATAGCAAGGTTGGTTTTGAAAAAATAAAAAATACTAGTCGGTGTAATGCGGGACAATAACGTCAGGTATTTAGAAGAGATGGTATACTCTAATAAGAACAATGATTAACCCATATAGACAAGGAGCAATTGGAGCATTGCTTGACATTTATGAACAAGCAATTTCAGATTTAAGAAAAGTAATTGAAGATATTCCTGACGAGGCTTTAACTATAATTATATATCCACCAACAACTGACGAAAATTGTAAATCTATCCAGGCAATTTTATCCCACGTTGTAAGTTCTGGTTATGGTTATGCTACCAACATTCATAATATAAAAGGGAATAACATTAAACGACCAGATAAAACCTTTCATTCAACCATTAAAGAATATTTAGCAGCACTGACCAAGGTATTTACATACACCGAAACTGTTTTTAAAGAAATTAAAGACAATGAATTAGAACAATTTGCCAATTCATTAAAGATAAAAACAGCCTGGGGACAATTGTACGATATAGAGCAGATGACGGAGCATGCCATTATCCATATCCTTAGACACAAACGACAAATTGATAAAATTAAACGCAACGGATTGAAATAAAAACTGTCGCCACATTTACCAATCGTTCAACCAAATAACCTTACGTATAGATATCTTAATAGATGAATCTTCACTGCCTTTTCTATTATTAGCCCTCTGTCCAATTGTACAAGTACCAAGACTAAACCCACCATATAAATATTAAATTAATTTAAAAAATTAAAAATAGAATATTGAATAAATCTTGAGATTACAACTTCGCAGGAACTTTCGTAAGTCTCCCTTTAGGGAGATTTAGAGGGTGAGGTGAATAGTTAGAGGTGTGAATTTACTCCGCCTCTGCCACAACCTCTTTCACTTCAGGAATCATCCTTTTCATCATCCCCTCAATACCCGCTTTTAAAGTTATCATTGAAGAAGGGCAACCGCTGCAACTTCCCTGCAGCATGAGATTTACTTTACCATCTTCATAGCTTCTGAATTGTATGGCGCCGCCATCCATTTCCACGGCGGGTTTTACATAATTTTCCAGCAGCTCTTTTATACGCTTTACCACATCTTCATCATCAGCGCTTACTTCGTTGCTGCTTT
>JBPCQG010000386.1:0-12796 GCA_050998315.1 Chitinophagaceae bacterium | reverse complement strand
CGTTCTTCATCTGCAAAAATTGATTTTTGTTTTGTTCCCAGTAACTCGCCCCGTAAATTTTCCAGCTTGTCATTATATTCCGTTAACAATGTTTTTACTTTTTTATCATTTGTACTGTCTATACCTTTCTTAAGCATTTTTTGTTTTCCATTAATATCATCCACTACTTTAGCCAGTTGCTCATGCAGTGCATATATATCCATAGCAGATTTATATTGCAAATTTCTATTATCCAAAGTAAAATTTTTATTGGCGGTATTATGCACCAATTTAATAGGCGATGAATATTCTTTATCTCCCACTTTTAATTTCATTGTATAATCACCGGGTAAAACCATGGGGGCAAAAAAGCCGCTGTTATCCATTTTAGTTCCACCGGTTGCAACCTTAGGTGGCTTCATACGTAAGTTCCAATAAACTTTATTAATACCTTTTCTTTTACTGCCTGGTATTGATTGTACAAGTTTATTGTTAGCATCATAAATTTCAACTGTCACGTCGCCTGAACTTACCCTATCTTTTAAATAATATTGAACCGGAGGTATGGAGGGACGATTGCCTGCAATCCAGCCGCCGGTACCCGGAAAGCCCCCGCCCCCAACCATTCCATTAGTTAAACTGATAGGCTTATTATTAAAAACGTAAACATCTTTATCAATTATCTCTTTTGTTAGATTTCTTATTGGAGAAATATCATCAACTATAATTATTCCCCTGCCATGTGTTGCCAGGATAAGGTCGTTAGTTTTTGGATCAATTTTAATATCACGTACAAGAGCATATTCCGAAATATTATTTTTCATGCGGAACCAGTTTGCTCCACCATCAACTGTTCCAAACAATCCCATTTCAGTACCGAGGAAAAGCAAATCTTTATTTACTATATCTTCTTTTATTTTATGTGCAAAGCCCGTAAAATCTTTAAATGAAAACATACTCCATGTTTTTCCCATATCTGTAGATTTGGCTACATAGGTTTTATGATCCCCGTACATGTGATTGTCAAAAGCAGCATACACAATATTTTTATTAAATAGAGAAGGTTCCAAACTGCTTACCCATGTTTGAGCAGGAATACCGGCAGCAACATAATTTTTTGAAACATTCGTCCAGTTCTTTCCGCCATTTATAGTAAACTGCAAATTGCCATCATCAGTTCCTGCCCAAATAATATTTTCGTCCAATGGCGATTCTGCAAGCGTGAAAATCGTACAATGATTTTCTGCTGAAGTATTATCAGCGCTTAGGCCTCCGCTGTTTTCCTGCTTTTGTTTTGAATAACCACCATCTGTTGAATAAGAAAATACATATGCCAGACGATACACTCTTTTCGGATCTTTAGGATCTATCTGTATTGTACTAAAATAAAAGGGACGAGCCTCAACATTTGATGTAGCGTTTTGTTTTTTCCAGTTTTCTCCACCATCAGCCGAAATATATAAACCAGTCGAAGCAGATTCAACTATTCTATCATATTTTGAGGAGAACTTGGAGCCAGAGCAAATGCTATTGGTCCAAAAGGTTTTGGCAATAGACCGTTTGTTAATTCCTTCCATGTTTTACCCCCATCCATGCTTCTATGCATTCCACTTCCCGTACCACCCGAATTAAATGAATATGGCTGGCGACGAAATTCCCATGTAGATGCAAAAACTATATTTGGGTTTTGAGGATCTACTGAAACATCTGCACAACCTGCTTTTTCATTTATGTATAAAATGTTATTCCACGTTTTACCCCCATCTGTCGATTTATAAGTTCCTTCCCAAGGTTCCGTTTAGGGAGATTTAGAGGCTTAACTGCAACCCATGCTGTTACCGCAATTCAGACATTTGTAACAAGTACCGCTGCGAATGGTTATGTGACCGCATGTATTGCAGGCAGGTGCATCACTTTGCATACTTTTAGCGGCAGCGTTTACGGCATCCAGTTCATTATACACTTTTTTTATTGATTCCATCCTGTGAGTTCTTATCTGTGGGGCCTGCCCGGTACCATTGAGCGAGGTTGCAACCACTCTTACCTCACTTAATTCATGAACTCTATCACCAATCGTTGGTGTTGCTTGGTCCCATTCTTCATTGCCGGTATTTAACACTTCAGGCTTGTCAAGAACATGTACTAAATCGTTTCTTCCTAAATATTCATAAGCCAATGAACGGAACATAAAGTCGATTATTGAAGTGGTGGTTTTAATATTTGGATGATCAACCATACCGGAAGGTTCAAACCTTGTGAACACAAATTTTTCAACAAATTCTTCTAAAGGAACTCCATATTGTAAGCCGATTGAAATAGCAATTGCAAAACAGTTAAGCATACTGCGCATGGTAGCACCCTCCTTAGCCATATCAATAAAAATTTCTCCTAATGTTCCATCATTGTATTCACCTGTTCTTAAGAACAATGCCTGACCATTTATTTTTGCTTTTTGTGTAAAGCCTCTTCTCTTTGCAGGTAAAGCCCTGCGTTCTACAATCATTGCAAGCTGACGTTTTAGTGAAGTGTCTGCACTGCTTTGCACTCTTTTATTAACTTCTTCCAAAAGGTCTTCAACCGTAAGTGTGCTCATGTCAACTATTCTTGGCTCACTGTTTTCATTGCTTATTGCATTGTTAATTGCTTTCTTTTTCTTATCGCTTTTATTACTTAAAGGCTGTGATAATTTAGAGCCATCACGATAAAGCGCACAGGCTTTTAAACCCAATTGCCAACTTAACTTATAAGCTTCTGCGATTTCTTCTTTTGTTGCTTCATTCGGGAGGTTAATGGTTTTTGAAATTGCCCCGCTGATGAAAGGCTGAGCTGCAGCCATCATCCGGATATGACCTGTAAAATGAATGTACCTTTCACCTTTTTGTCCGCACTTGTTTGCACAATCAAAAACTAAAAGATGCTCTTCTTTTAAATAGGGAGCACCTTCAATGGTCATTGTTCCGCAGATATATTCATTGGCTTCTTCAATCTGTTCTTCAGTAAATCCTAATGCCTCCAAAAAGTTCCAGTCAAAATTTTGGTATTGCTCTTTTATAAATCCCAAACGCTGTAAACATTCCTCACCCAAATTGAAAACATTAAATACAAAAGCAATATCAAATGCTGATGGAAGACAGTCTTCAATCTTTTTAATTTCCTCCGGGAGAAATCCTTTATCAGCCAGAGACTGATTATTAATGTGTGGAGCGCTTTTTAATGATGCATACCCTTTCGCATAATTTACAATCCTGTCAATTTGTTTTTCGCTGTATTTTAGATTTCTCAATGCCTGTGGCACACTTTGATTTATAATTTTAAAATAACCGCCGCCACTAAGCTTTTTAAATTTAACCAAAGCAAAATCAGGTTCAACACCGGTAGTATCACAATCCATAACCAGCCCGATTGTTCCTGTTGGAGCAATTACAGTTGTTTGTGCATTTCGGTAACCAAATTTTTCACCCATCATCACTGCATCATCCCATGCTTTAGTTGCTGCCTTCAATAAATAATCAGGGCAATATTTTGCATTGATACCCTTTGGCTTTATTTCAATTCCATCATAAGCATCCATTGCATCATACGCAGCTGCCCGGTGGTTGCGCATAACACGAAGCATGTGATTTTTATTTTCTTCATATTTGCTAAATGTTCCTAAATGCTCTGCAAGTTCTGCCGATGTTTTGTAAGCAATGCCGGTCATTATCGCTGTTATTGCTCCTGCTATTCCACGGGCTTCTTCACTATCATATGCAATGCCGCTAACCATTAACATGCTCCCCAAGTTTGCATAGCCAAGCCCGAGTGTTCTGTAATCATAAGAAAGCTGAGCAACTTCTTTGCTGGGAAACTGCGCCATCAGTACAGAAATTTCCAAAACAGTTGTCCATAATCTCACCGTATATTCAAAACCTTCAACATCAATTCTATTATCATCCTCATTAAAAAATTTGCGAAGATTAACTGAAGCAAGATTACATGCAGTATTATCTAAAAACATATATTCACTGCATGGATTGCTTGCCCGGATTTGTCCGCCTTCAGGGCAGGTATGCCATTCATTAATAGTAGTATTAAATTGCGTTCCGGGGTCAGCACAATTCCATGCAGCATTAGCAATTTTATCCCAAAGACCATTTGCTTTTATTTTCTTCATAGTTCTTCCATCACTCCGTGCTTTCAATTCCCAATCACCATCAGCTTCCAAGGCATGAAAAAATTCATTCGGAATTCTAACAGAGTTATTACTGTTTTGTCCACTTACAGTTTTGTATGCTTCACCTTCGTAATCGCTTGGATAACCGGCGGCAATTAATGCAGCCACTTTTTTCTCTTCTTCAAATTTCCAGTTTACAAATGTTTCAATTTCGGGATGATCAAGATCGAGACAAACCATTTTAGCAGCACGCCTTGTAGTACCCCCACTTTTTATTGCACCTGCTGCCCTATCTCCAATTTTTAAAAAACTCATTAAGCCACTTGACGTACCACCACCACTAAGTTTTTCTCCTTCCCCCCGTATACTTGAAAAGTTTGTTCCTACACCACTACCATATTTAAATATCCTTGCTTCTCTAACCCAGAGATCCATTATTCCACCTTCATTCACAAGATCATCTTCTACACTTAAAATAAAACATGCATGTGGTTGTGGCCTTTCATAAGCTGATGTAGATTTTTTTAATTGGCCATCAGCTTCATCAACATAGTAATGACCTTGTGGTTTTCCTTTTATTCCATACACTTCATGTAACCCTGTATTAAACCATTGAGGAGAGTTTGGAACACATGCCTGGTTTAAAATACCATAAACTAATTCTTCATAAAAAATTTGTGCATTCTCTTTTGATGAAAAATAATTATAACGCTCGCCCCAAACACGCCAGCAATGTGCCATGCGGTGAGCAACCTGCTTTACAGAAGTTTCTCTACCTGTTTTTCCATCAGATTGAGGAACTCCCGCCTTGCGGAAATATTTTTGCGCCAGGATATCTGTAGCAATCTGGCTCCATTGTTTTGGTACTTCCACATTATCCATTTGAAAAACAACTTCTCCCGAAGTGTTTTTGATAACCGACGTCCGATAATCGTATTCAAACATATCGTATGGGGATGTTCCTTCTTTGGTAAAGTGTCGGGAGAACTGGAGTCCTTTTTCAGACTGCTTTTTGTTAGTCATAAGATTAAAAATAATTTTAGGGTTAATAGTTAGTTTTGGCAAACGTGGAGAACGAAACTATTTTTTCTATCTCAAAAAACAACCTAATAAATATCCCCACGTGTGGAAAAAATATGTGCACAATTTTATAAAGCAGATGGGTATTGAGTCTTTTGATTTTTTGCACATATTGAGGATAAAATAAATTTTTGATAGGATATTTTTTTTTGTAATACGGATAATACTTTTTGGTTAATATTTCTTCTTTTATCTTACTGTTTCGTATCATTCATTTCAAACAACTATGTGTAATCTTTAAATATTTATGAGAGTAGTAGTACAACGGGTTTTGCAGGCAAATGTGATGATTGATACTAAAGTAAAATCTGAAATTAAAAACGGATTGCTTGTATTTGTTGGCATTGAAGATGAGGATATGGAAGAAGATATTATATGGCTTAGTAATAAAATTGTTAACCTGCGCATTTTTGATGATGAAAATAAAGTACCCAATATTTCTGTAAAAGATATGGGCGGAGATATTTTAGTAATAAGCCAATTTACTTTGCAGGCATCCACTAAAAAAGGAAACCGCCCATCTTATATAAAGGCGAGCAAAGCAGCCATTGCAATACCACTGTATGAAAAATTTATTATCCAGTTAGCAAATGACCTGGGTAAAATAATATACACCGGAGAGTTTGGCGCTGACATGAAAGTACAACTCATTAACGACGGGCCGGTTACTATCTGGATGGATACAAAGAACAAGGAATGACACCTGTAATTTGTTGCTTACAATTCTAATAATAAACTTACCTATTATTTTTTCCATGTCACCATAACTCAAATAAGAAAACCAACTAAATTTACTATAATATGAATTACAATTAATATATGCTGATAGAGCTTTTGGAAATTATGTTTTTATTTTTTGTAGTTGCTATTATATATGCATCCGTAGGCTTTGGCGGGGGCTCGAGTTATCTTGCTATACTTGCTTTATTTGGTTTGCCATTTAAGGAGATAAGATTAATAGCTTTGATATGTAATATCATTGTTGTAGCCGGTGGTACAATTATTTTTATTAAGAATAAGCAGGTAAACTGGAAGAAAATACTCCCGCTTGCTTTGGTAAGTGTGCCTATGGCTTTTTTAGGAGCAACCATAAAATTAAGCCAGGATACATTTTTTGTTATACTTGGATGCAGCCTTATTGTTGCAGCTATATTATTGTGGCTTAAAACCAGGCGGGGAGATGTAGAGAATGTAATGACACCCGGTAAATACAGTTACATAAGAGATGGTTTTTTAGGCGGGTCTATTGGTTTCCTTTCCGGTATGGTAGGCATTGGTGGAGGTATATTTTTATCGCCATTATTAAACCTTATTAAGTGGGATACCGCAAAAAAAATTGCTGCTACAGCCAGTGTATTTATTTTTGTAAATTCAGTTGCAGGTATTGCCGGACAATTAACAACTTTGCAGGCAGATCTTAATTATACACGAATCGTATTGTTATGTGTTGCCGTATTTTTAGGCGGACAATTGGGTTCTCGTATGGGGGCTATTAAATTTAATCCACTTGTTATCCGACGTTTGACAGCTGCACTTGTTTTTGTTGCGGGTGTTGAAGTACTAATTAAGCACCTTTGAGTTATAATTTTTATTAAAATGAAAGTATTGGCATTTGGTATTGTAAAAGAGATATTCAACAATTCAATTGTTGATGTTGATCTTACAGATGGCGCAACTGTTGAAAAATTAAAAACTTTGCTTGAAAAAAAATACCCACGACTTAATCAATTGGGATCATATATGATCTCAGTAAATAATGAATATGCGACTATGAATTACGTTATACGAAAAGGCGATGAAGTGGCAATTATTCCGCCTGTAAGTGGTGGTTAAATTATACTGAAAAACAAAATTGAATATTGATATTAAAATATCTGTTGATCCTTTGCAAATTCAATCATGCATTGATTGGGTGATGTCACAACAATGTGGCGGCATTAATGTGTTTATTGGTACAGTAAGAAATGTTACCAAACGAAAGAAAGTATTGCGGCTTGAATTTGAAGCATATCAATCAATGGCTATAAGCGAAATGAATAAAATTGCAGCAGATGTATTGAAGAAATGGCCGGTTCAAAAAATATTGATTCATCATCGCACAGGCATTTTACAAACCGGAGAAGTTCCTGTTATTATTGCTGTTGCAGCGGCGCATCGTGATGCTGCATTTGATGCCTGCCGCTATACTATAGATACTTTAAAGCAAACTGTGCCTATATGGAAGAAAGAAGTGTTTGAAGATGGAGAAATTTGGGTGGCAGCTCATCCTTAGCTATGCGTCTTCCTGCCAGGCTTTTAATCCTCCTTCCAGGGAAAAAATATTTACACCAGGAAATTTATTCCTCATCAACTTAACTGCTTCAGAACTTCGCTTGCCTGATGAACAATACATCACAATATCTTTTCCGTTATATAAAACTGAACCATTTTTTTCAAGTTCATATACAGGAACATTTTTACCTCCAATATTGAATAAATTGTGTTCTTCTGAGGTTCTGATATCTACTAACTCATAAACATTTTTTTCAATTACTTTTTTTAAATTTTTTGCTGAAATAGTAGGTATTGCAATCGTTTCAGTTAAAGTTGTAATATTTGTTTTAGTTACATTTCCTAATTTAATGATATGGGTTTGCATTGTCTGCACATCTAACATCAATATTTTTCCGGCAAGTAAGCCACCTGTTTTTGTAAAATATTTTATTGCCTCATTTGCCTGCATGCAACCGATAATTCCAGCAATCGTTGGCATTACTCCGCCTTCTGCACAATCAGGAATCCGTGTTGCATTTACAGTTGGGAAAACATCTCTGTAGTTAGGTGTTCTGCTCCCATCACTATTCAATATGTTCCATACACATATCTGTCCTTCGTATTGGTAGATTGCACCATACACCAATGGCTTGCCCGTTATCACACATGCATCATTTAATAAATATTTTGTTTCAAAATTGTCTGTGCAATCCAACAGAATATCATATGGCATAATAATATCCATTACATTTTGTGAAATAATTTTTACCTCATGTGGAATGAGATTTATGCCGGGATTTTGTTGTTGCAATTTTTTACAGGCAATAGAGGCTTTCTTCAAGCCAACTTCTTCAGGAGTAAATAATATTTGGCGATGCAGGTTGCTGATGGTTACAGTATCAAAGTCTGCGATACCAATTGCTCCAACCCCTGCGGCAGCTAAATACTGAGCTGCCGGACAACCCAAACCACCTGCGCCGACTATCAACACTTTTGCATTTTGCAATTGCTGCTGTATGGCTTCATTAAATCCCGGTAATGCTAACTGGCAACTGCATCGTAATAATTCCTGTTGCATGATTCGTTACCGCTTTCTTTTGCAAAATCTGCTGAACTTTTTCAAGCTGTTCTTGTGTATTCACATTCGTCAGTGCTTCGGGATTTTTTATTTTCAAAATAGATGTATCGCTATTTCGTAAAACTTTAGCCGGACACGTATATCCCTGTGATAAAAATGAAAGCAAAACAGGATAACTTTTCGGTTCCCAGATTGTGATCAAAGGTTCGGGTAAATTATTATAAGGGCTTTCAAATGCAGTTGCCATTGAAGAGGCGTTTCTATGGTCTTTTAAATATTGCAATGTATCAATATCAAGCAAAGGAAGATCGCATGCAACAACCAGCCATGCAGCATCAGGCTTTTTACGAAAAGCTGAAAGTATTGCCCCATAAGGGCCTAAGCCCGTAAAAGTGTCTGCAAGTGTTTGGTATTTGCTATCTATTTCTTTTTGCTGATCTGACCGGCAGGAGATGTAAACCTGTGTACAAATGTTTTTCAAAAGGTCGGACAAATAGTATTGCTGTTCTTTTCCATTCCAGTCGATTAATCCTTTATCATAACCTATCCGTGCACTTTTACCACCAGCTAACACTAAGCCATTTAACAGGGGTTTTTCCTTTTGTAATTTATTTTTGAAAAACTCAATAATTTTAGCTGTTTCATTCAATTTGTAAACAGGTAATTGATCCCATGATGGCAGGGCTACTTTTATAAAATCAAATACTTCATCAGCATTTTCTGTGAGTAAGATCAGTTCAACATTAGTTAATTGCGATATTCTTTTTTTAAGAGACTCTTTTTTACTTTCATCGATCACCACTACCTGACACTTTGCTTCATAATGATTTCCATTTACTAATATCATATCAGTATCATTGAATACCTGCCTGAACTGAAATTGATTAAATGCTTTAGTATAATTAAATTGATGATAACTAAGATGACTGGTATATTCTGCAATAGCTCTATTTTCCAGATGCACCGGAAGTGTGGCTTCTTCATTTTCAACCGGATGCTTTGCATCCGCATAAGCACACTTATATTGAGGTGATAAGGCCTTAATGATATCATCAGCCAAAGACTTTATGGCATTGCATTGTGTACCAACTATTGCCCATTCATTACGGCAATAATATCCGTATGAAGGTCGGGTAATATCGCTGTGTTTTTTATGTTCTTTTGAAATCATGTTTACCACCGGTTTTTCCCATCAGTGTTATTTCTTTAATTACAATATCGTGACTTAATGCTTTACACATATCATACACAGTTAAAGCTGCTATTGATGCTCCTACCAATGCTTCCATTTCCACGCCTGTTTTTGATGTGATGCTTGCCGTACAATCAATTACAAGCTCATGCTGATTAATATGAATGTCTATCTTACAATTTTCCAATCCTAAAGGATGGCATAATGGAATGAGTTCGCCGGTTTTTTTTGCAGCCATTATTCCGGCAATTATCGCCGTTTGAAATACAGAGCCTTTCTTTGTTTGTATATCACCGTCAATTAATTTATCTGATACTTCTGCGGGTAACACAACTATGCTTCTTGCCACTGCTGAGCGCTGTGAAACTTTCTTTCCACTTATATCAACCATTGTCGCTAATCCTTGTTCATTTAAATGAGAGAACTCACTCATATTTTATCCCTTATTGAATATTATCTTAAAGAAGCTGTTATAAAAGAAACATTTCCCTAAACGGCCAGATCTTAAACACTTCTCCTTTTGCAAAGTTATTTTGTTCCAACGGAAGTTCCATAAAAGCGTCGCTATCTAATAAATTAGCAAAATCACCGGAACTGTTTCCTTCAACAGGTGTAGCCATTAAATTGCCAACGTTATTTATATTCAGTTTCACCTGCAAAAAATACTGTAATGAAGTGGCGAAAGAAAAATCTTCGTTTAATATTGCATAACTATTTTGGGAGAAAGGTAGTTTCATACTAACTCTTAGCCAGGGTAAAACATACCGGTATAAACACATAAAAGTGGAGACTGGATTGCCGGGTAATGCAAACACCAACACACCATTTTTATGAAGGCCGAACCAAAAAGGTTTCCCGGGACGTTGTTGTACTTTCTGAAAAAGTTTCTCCACAGATAATTCGTGTAATGCCTGAGGTACATAATCAAACTTACCCATAGAAACGCCACCGCTTAAAATGATGACATCATAACTTTGTAAACAGTCTTTAAGTTTATGTTTCGTTATATCCAGATCATCCGGTATATGCAGCATATCAGCAAACAAATTATACTGCTCTAATGCAGCTTTAACAGTATAACTATTAGAACGTCTTATTTGATACGGTGAAGGTGTTTCATCAACTTCAACCAATTCATTTCCCGAAGAAATAATTACAACTCCTGGTAATTTTTTTACAAGCAGTTTTGTTTTACCAATGGACGACGCCATATTTATTAATACCGGAGTTATTAGCTGGTTGGCAGTTGCAACAATTTCATTTTGCTTTTTGTCTTTTCCTCTTGCATGTATGCCTTGCCCTTTACTTATTGATGTTGATGTTATTGTTACATTTTGGTTTTGTATATGGAGGTCTTCATATCCAATCACAGTATCTGTTGTAGCAGGTAATGCAGCGCCGGTCATAATTTCAATACATTCATCACCCTCATTTATCTCAACAGGAATATCTCCTGCCGCCTGCGTTGCCCTTATATTAAATGAACGAATGCCTTTCTCAAACGATCTGAAATTAATCGCAATGCCATCTAAAGTAGCCCTGTTAAATGGGGGCATATCCCTATCGGCAATAAGTTCTTCTGCTAACACTCTTCTTATTGAAGTTTCAAATGGAATGCTCTCTGTGCCAAAATCTTTTACCTGTGATAGTATTATTTTTTCTGCCTCTTCAACAAGTATCATTTGGTTGGTTTTAAAACTCTATCCGCCGATAGTAGCCATTGATTCATGCACCGGGTTTTTTTCTTTCCTTAATTGTTCGGCTTCCCATCCATCTTTAGCCCGATGATCCAGCGCTTTTAATAAGGCTGTTCTCAATTCATTATCATCTAAACCTTGTCTTACTAAATTTTTAAAATTCATAACACCATCATCATACAAACATGTTTTTAATTCTCCTACTGGTGTAATCCTGATGCGGTTACACGTTCCGCAAAATGAACGGGTATACGCAGCAATAATTCCTATCCTTCCTTTGTGGCCAGGTATATGATAATTGTATGAAGTAGAATAGGGAGGATCAGGAATTTTCTTTATGTCAGGATATTTTTCTTTTATCCTGTTTAGTATGTGAATATGATCCCATAGCAAACTTGGGTTATGATCTGCTTCGCCATTAAAAGGCATCTCTTCAATAAATCGAACGCTTATCGGTAAATTTTTCGTGAGGTCAACCAGGGGAATAATATCTTCTGTATTTTTCCCATCCATTACAACTGCATTCAGTTTAGTCTCAATATTATGGTATAATAAAGCATCTAAAGTGTTTAATACATCTGGTAATTCATCCCGCCTGGTAATAGCGAAAAAGCGGTTACGATCTAATGTATCAAGGCTAAGATTTACAGATTTGATGCCTATCGTTTTTAATTCAGCAACGTGTGGTGCAGTTAATACGCCGTTGGTTGTAATAGTAAGTTGTTTTAGTCCCCCCAACTTTGATAAGGCTGTTAAAAACTGCATGATGTCTTTTCGTATAAACGGTTCTCCACCTGTAATTCTTATTTTTTCAATGCCCATACTTACCAGCAGCGAGCAAATATGCAACATCTCTTCATAGTTCATCAATTCTGTTCTGTCAAGCCAGTTCAACCCCTGTTCAGGCATGCAATAAAAGCAACGCAGGTTACATCTGTCAGTTACTGCCAGCCTTAAATAATTAACTGTTCTGCCGTGATTATCTTTCAACAAGTGTAAGATGTTTAATAATTTAACCTGAGCAAAGTTCCGTGTTTTACAGGGAAGACATTATTAAATTATTTAATTAATTTAGATAGATTGAACGTATTTTTTGCTCGAAATTATGAAAGAAATAAAGGCAATAATAAACGCATATAGCAAAATTGATTTTTCAACCACGAAGGCTGCATTGGTAACGGTTGTAGGAATACAAGGCTCTTCCTACCGCAGAAAAGGCGCACGCATGTTGGTATTGGGCAATGGGATTTATTTTGGAGGAATAAGCGGCGGATGTTTGGAAGGTGATGCATTGAGAAGAGCACAAAAGGCAATATTTAAAAACAAGCCTTCTATTGTTACTTATGATACTACACAGGATGACG
>JBPCQG010000374.1:0-5421 GCA_050998315.1 Chitinophagaceae bacterium | reverse complement strand
AGTTTAAAAACTTCGCAAAAGTCCCCTTTAGGGGATTTAGGGGTAAAAGACTAATTCACTTCAAATAAAAGGAACTGCGTTTTTTGCTCTTTGGCAAAATTATTATCAGATACAAAAATTAATGTCTTATGCCCATTGGGAAGATCAGGACCAAAAGTTACACCCTCAATATTATCAATATAAATTCCCAGGTCATCCATGTCTATCAAAAGTTTTTTTGATACAGGATATTTAAATGATTGATCCCGTAAAGAAATTAAATCAGAAATATTAGAAGCACCGGTTAGGTCAGTAATATAGACACGTATTGTGCTTGCTGCAATTCCTGTTGAATAAGATCGCTCAATTACCAGCAGCTTATCTTTTGCTATAGAAAGAATATCTGTTACACCATTTACCATAAATTCATTTGCAGGTTTTGCAGGATGAGCTACAGGTTCTAAGTGATATGCATATTGGGCAACAGGCTTATGGCTTATCACATTATATTTTATAATTCTCGTCCATATCGCAGTATCTCTTAAACCAGCCCGTGAACCATCTTCATATAAATGCTCTTCTACACTTACAAACATTGTTTTATAATTATCTGCAAAAGCCAGTCCTTCAAAAACACCGTTTCTCCTTAATCCATTTTCAGTTGCATGCATATGCATTTGCTCAGATAAAGAAAAAGTATCAATAAATTTCCCATCTTTATTAATAATGGTAATAGCAGGGTCTTCAAGAATAATCTCTTTTTTTACAATTCTCTCTCCTTCGCTTACCCAGACAAATTTATCTGTAACACTATTATACCGCAAAGCTTCAGGATCGGGCGCATGTGCAGGATCTGTTTTTGAAGAAGGATATGGTGTAGCGTTTGGTTGTAATAATGTAGTAACATTTACAAATTGAACATCGCTGATGCCTTGTTGTGTAAAAGCTATTTTTGCAGTATAGAATCTTGCAGGATTAATTTCTGATCTGTCATCACTAATAAGATAATATAGCTGGCGTAAAGGATCATAATCAATGCCTGAAAGGCCGCCTATTGTGGTTTCCTTAAATGACTGATTATATGGCACAATATATTCTCCAAGATATTTTAATGAATTTATAGCAACACTTGAAGAAGCTACATTTCGTGTTACAGAGCAGGAGCAAAAGCATGTAGTAACGATAAAAATAGAAAAAACTATTTTTTTCATTTGAGATTTTAACCAGCGAATGTAAGAGAATTTGTTGTGCTGGTTTTTTTATATTTCTTGCAGAAGAAATAATTAATAAATACATTGTTATCCACTAATAATTAAATTATGCGTTTTTTATTTTCCATTTTAAACATCTTAATTGTTGCAACCGCATTTTCACAACAGCATCCAAATATTATTTACATAATGAGCGATGATCATGACAGGCAGGCTATCAGCGCCTACAATAAGACGTTAATACAAACACCAAATATTGATAGAATAGCAAATGAAGGAATGCGCTTTGATAAAGCATTTGTGGGTAACTCAATTTGCGGCCCGGCAAGAGCTACTCTTCTTACCGGCCAACATTCTCACAAAAATGGTATGATCGACAACCGCATAAGATTTGATTCATCAAAAGTTACAGTGGCAAAATTATTACAGGATGCAGGTTATCAAACAGCAATCATTGGTAAATGGCATTTGCAATCTTACCCAACCGGTTTTGATTACTGGAAAATTTTACCCGGACAAGGTTTATATTATGAGCCGCGACTTATTAATATGAATGGTGACACTTCTACTTATCATGGTTATGCATCAGATGTAATAACTACTGATGCTTTGCAATGGCTTAATAACCGGGATAAAACAAAACCCTTTTTATTGCTGCTTCATCACAAAGCTCCGCATAGGTATTTTTTTGCACCGTTAAAATACATCAAACAGTTTCACAACAGGAATTTCCCGGAACCTGCAACACTTTATGAAGATACAGTTGGACATAGCACTGCATGGCATTTACAAACCATGAGTATTTTACGTGATATGAAATTATCAAGTGATCTTAAAGTTGACCCTGCATATTTAATGAATATTCCCTGGCTTAAACCTGATTCTGCTGAAATAGCTTATTACAATTCTATCATGAACAGAATCCCTCCAACAGAGCGTTCAGAAATTAAAGAAATATACAAGTCAAGAGGAGAATTATTACAACGCTTACGTCCTAATGGCAATGGGTTATTAAAATATAAATACCAGTGGTATATGCAGGATTATTTGGCATGCGTTGCATCGGTTGATGAAAATGTAGGAAGGCTTCTTGATTATATGGATAAGAATGGACTTACAAAAAAAACATTAGTGTTGTATACAAGCGACCAGGGAATGTACCTGGGTCAAAACGGCTGGTTTGATAAACGCTGGACGTATGATGTATCTATGCGTACGCCGTTACTTGCCCGATGGCCGGGCTACATTAAACCAAAAAGTGTGACTACAGCTATGGTGCAAAATATTGATTATGCTCCCACTTTTTTACAGGTTGCAAATAGGAAAGTACCTACCTCTATGCAGGGTTTAGGGCTTGTACAGCTCATGACGGGTAAACAAAAAATATTGCCGCGAAAAGAACTCTATTATCATTTTTATGAGTACAGGGCTGACCATACTGTATTGCAGCATCTTGGTGTACGTGGAGAAAGATATAAACTGATTTACTTTTATACTGTTAATGAATGGGAATTGTATGATCTTAAAAAGGATCCACAGGAACAAAAAAATCTTATACATCTTTCATCTTATCGACCTGTTTTTATTAAGATGAAAAAAGAATTACAACGGCAGCGGAACTTATATGATGATCATGAGCCCGCAGGAGAATTGAAATGATGAATGAATAGAATAATGGAATATTTATTCATTGGTTCCCTGGTTTTATTAACTTGTACACACCAAGTCTGAAAGCATGAAACACCGCTTCTTCTTTTTATTTATTCTTTTTGTAATTGGCAGTAAAGCCTTTACCCAAAAGGTTGTTATTGATAGCCTGCAGAAAATAATTGCCCTGGGCAAAGGGGATAAAGAACAAGTACTTGCCATGAATAAGTTAGCAGGTGAATTTATACGTACAGATGTTGAAAAAGCAAAAATGATTCTATACGAAGCCGTCTCTTTAGGGAGAATTTTAAAGAGTGCAAGAACATTAAGTACTTCTTATTCTAATTTGGTGACCATACATCAAAACGCAGGTAAACCTGATAGCGCTGTTTACTACCTCGAGTTATTACATAAACTTTCCGATGAAGCGGCGGGCCCGGATGCAGGCACCATCAAAAGAAACTACAATTCAATGGCAGGATTGTTTTATAAAAAATCAGGCAATCCTAAGCTTGCATTATCCTACTTCAAAGCAATACCCAGGCTCAGGGAAAAAGACGATGACAAAACAGCCATCGCAGGAAATTTATTAAACATTGGTAATACATATCGTGATATGGCAGACTATAAAAATGCGCTGCATTATCACCTTAGCGCATTAAAATATTTTGAAGAAGCAGGCAACAAACGCGGAGAATCTTTCTGCTACCAGAGCATCTCAAATTCTTTTGCGGAACTGAAACAATATGAAAACGCTTTAAGATATTCCAAAAAAGCCATTCAGTTAAAAACAGAATTAGGTGACAAAAGAGGTTTAGGAACCGCCGAGGATGGATTAGGCAACATTTATCTTGGCTTAAATAATTATGATAAAGCACTCCAACATTTTACAACCTCTTTAATTATTGCCAAAGAGTTAAACCTTCTAACAGAACAGTCAAAAACTTATTTTAATATAGGAAAAACTCATGCCGCAAAGAACGATGCGAAGGCGGCTATCTTAAATTTCAATCAAAGCAAATTATTGGCAGAACAGTTGGGTGATGGCGCCACTTCTTCCGCTGCGGATATAGAACTGGTCTCTTTGCAAAAAAATGCAGCACTGCATGAAACAGAAAAAAAAATGATCAGCAGCCTGAATACATTCACTCAAACCGGCGGACGCAACAAAGAAGCTGCGGGATATAAAAAGCTGGCAGATTTTTATGAGGCTAACGGGCAGTATGATAAAGCGCTTACCCACACAAACAAATATTATCGGCTCAATGATAGTATTCAAAATAATGAATTGCAATTGCAACTAAAAAAAATGGAAGAGCAGTACATTATTGAAAAAAAGGAAAGCGAAATTACCCTTCTTAAAAAAGATCAGCAATTGAATGCGGCAAAGCTCGAAAAACAAAAAACATTTCAATATGGGGCAGTTCTTTTCCTGTTGTTATTATTATTGACTGCCTTCCTGATCACAAACCGTTATCGTGTGATGCAAAAAGCAAAGAGGCAAATCGAAATAGAAAAAATGCGCAACAGTATAGCCCGTGATCTGCACGACGATATAGGATCAACCATCACCGGTATAAATATTTTAAGTAACGTATTGCTTAAACAGCAGGACGATCCGAAAGCGATGTACTCCAATCTTCAAAAAATAAATGAAAACTCCGTTGCTATTATGGAAAGCATGGGTGATATTGTATGGGCTATAAATCCGCTCAATGATACGGTTGAAAAAATTATCTATCGCATGAGGGAATTTGCCGCCGAAATATTAGAACCGTTGAACATCAGATTTAATTTTAAAGTAAATGGTGATATAGCGTCCGTAAAGCTTGACCCCGCAAAAAGAAAAGACTTCTTCCTTATCTATAAAGAAGCGCTGAATAATGCTGCCAAATACAGCCATTGCAGCCACATTGATATTGTTATTGAGTATGACGGTAAAAATTTGAAAATGAATATTACAGATGATGGGCAGGGCTTTGATGAAGCCACCACCAGGAAAGGAAATGGTATTCGCAACATAAGGGAAAGAGCTAAAGAGATGCCCGCTTTATTACAGTATTTTACAAGGCCAGGCAATGGCACTTCCGTATTGCTTGATGTGCCCCTCACATGATTGGGGTATTGGCAGAAAAAAATAATTTCTAAAATTTGCTGCTCTTAACCATGACAACAGGAATAGTAATATTTGATGATAACAAAAGCCTGCGGGAAAGTCTTGAACATCTCATTCAGTTTTCAAAAGATCTTTTATGCCTAGGTTCATTTGATACGGCGCAAAATGTGCAGCAACAGGTAAGCAAAATAAATCCTGATGTTATTTTAATGGATATTGACATGCCTGTGGTAAATGGCATTCAAGCGGTAAAGACCATCCGGAAATTTGATCAGCAGGTGGCTATTATTATGCTCACTGTATTTGATGACAGCCAGCATGTATTGGAAGCTATTTGTGCAGGCGCCTCGGGCTATTTACTTAAAAAACATATTTCAACAAAGCTGGAAGATGCTATACGTGAAGTTTTAACTGGCGGTGCGCCAATGTCGCCTGGTATTGCATGGCTGGTCATTAACAGTATGCAAC
>JBPCQG010000371.1:0-4426 GCA_050998315.1 Chitinophagaceae bacterium | reverse complement strand
ACCCCAGCCAAAGCCATAAGGGTAGGTCGTCCCATCTTTTAATTTAACCGGCTCAAAAGCTTGTGCCAGGGTTTCTTTTTTAACCAGCCTTTCTGTTGTTAGGCTTTGCTCCCATTTGTACAAATCTTCAACTGAAGAATAAATATTTCCATCACCAACAACGCCATCAAATGGGGTAAGGTCATTTAGCTTTCTCTTTTCACCTGTTTCTTCAAACCCATACACATGATTAAATGGAATGGAGGACATCAATACGTCGTAAACATAAGTGTCTTTTAACGCAAGTGGTACGGTGATATTTTTTTTGAAAAAAACAGCAAAGGGTACTTTGGTTATGCGTTCAATAATGCTTACCAGCAGAGCATAATTGGTATTGCAGTAATTCCATTTTGTTCCGGTGGCAAAATCAAGTGCCGGTTTATAGGTAGCAAATAGTGTTATCAGCTTTTCATTGGTAAGTGTATCCAACGGTGTTTTGTACCGCTGAAAGACATCAAAGTATTCAGGTATGCCCGATGTATGTGTCATTAGGTTGCGGATGGTTATATTGTTGTAAGGCAGTTCAGGAATATATTTTTTACAATTATCATCAAATTGTAATTGCCCTCTTTCTTTCAGTATCATAATACACATGCAAATAAATTGTTTGGTTACCGATGCAAGATTAAAAGCCGAAGCAGTTGTAAGTGGCTGGTTAGTGCGATAGTCAATTACACCAAAGGCTTTTTTATAAATGATCCTACCCTTTTCAGCATACAAAACAGTACCATTAAAGCGATTAGTTTTATTAAGCACCGTTAATGCAGAGTCCAGCTTTTTTATATCTGCCGGAGTTTGTGCATGTATATAGGCAGATAAAAATAAATGGAAAAGAAAAAGAATTATTGTTCGCATATAATGCTGGTTTTAAAATAAAGTTAATTGAAATGCGGGTGGTTGTGCAAATCCTCTTCTAATGTGCCGTCGACCTCGAATTATCAATATCTTTAAAAAGAGATTAAAAATATCTATCCTGCTTACTATGAATAAGCAAATAATTATCATCAGGCTTATTGTTTTTTTTTCATTATTCTGTACAATAAAACTGCATGCACAGGAAGGCTGCACATTTAAAGCGCCTTTTTTTACCATGGATTTTGGTTCAGGAAAGGATATCCCGGACCCGAATTATTTTTCTCTCCAGATGTACAAACGGGCATTTAGTACATGTCCCATTGATGGAAATTATTCTTACGTTACTAATACCAGTGATTGTTTTAACGGTGATTGGCTGACCTTCGATGAAGATCATACTCCCAACGATAATGCCGGAAGAATGATGCTGGTAAATGCTTCAGAGACTGGTGGCATATTTTTTAATTTCGTTATAAATGGCTTAAAAGGAAATACAACGTATCAGCTGGCTGCATGGCTGGTAAACGTATGCAGAATTTCCGGGGGCTGTTCACCTCTGCCGCCGGATATTATTATTAAAATAAGAACCCTTGCAGGAACAGAGTTAGCTGTATTCCGTACAGGACTTTTGTCGCAAAATGTAAAACCTTTCTGGAAAAAATATGAGGGCATTTTTACAACTACTGCTAATGTGAATGCAGTGTTACTTACAATGGAAGATGTAACTCTTGGTGGTTGTGGCAACGATTTTGCCATGGATGATATTACACTGCAGGAATGTATTAAACCAACACCTGTTGAACCTGAAGTGAAATCACTTGTTACTAAGGCGGAAGTAAAAAAGGAAGTGATACCTGTAAAAAAGGAAGAAAAAAAACCTTCAGCCATTACTAAACAGGAGCCAAAAAAGACACGGGTTATACCACCTGTAAAAAAGGATACTGCTGTTACAATAACAAAAAAACCAACACCGGATAAACCTGAAAATATGCCAACAACCATAAAAGAAAAACCTGTTGTTGCAATACCGAAACTCATATTAACAAGAGAGAACCCGGTAATAAAAAAAATAGAAACTGCTGCAGGCGAAATCATTATCAACCTCTATGATAATGGTGAGATAGATGGAGATACGGTAACTATTTATCATAACAACAAATTGATCGTTGCAAGGGCAGGGCTATCAGAAAAAGCCATCACCTTTCATATTATGGTTGATGCAATGCATCCGCATCATGAGCTGGTAATGGTTGCTGATAACCTCGGTTCCATTCCGCCCAATACTTCACTTATGGTAGTAATGGCAAATAATAAACGCTATGAAATATTTATCTCCTCTTCAGAACAGAAGAATGCAAAAATTGTAATAAACCTGGAGAAATAACGTTCTACAGAGACTTAAAAAAATAACCAAACGCAAACAAAAGTTCATCAAAAATTGTCATTTATAACTGTAATGAAAAATAGCTTCATACTTGGCTTAATCATCTTATTAATTTCCTGCAGCAAACAGGAAATTGAAAAAGAAATAGTGCCTGTTGTGCCTGTTGTCCCTGTTGCTGAATTTGTGCAGTTTGCGGTTACTCAGGCAAAATTTGCGCAAAGCCTTAAGCTCATAAAGAGAGAGGTTTCATACCTTACCAGTAGTGCGTTACTTAAAAATGTACGAATGTTCAGTTATGATGGCAACAACCGCTGTACTGAAATTAAAATAGGAATAATAGATTCTTCCCAAACCAATCCTGCTTTCAACCTTAAGCAAACACTTACATTAAACTATAATGGAGCTTCCGTTTTGCCTTCATCTGTATCTTCTGTGAGAACAGTATTTCCCCACCTGGTAACTATCTTTTATTATAAATATAACAGTGAAGGCCTCAAGATTCAGGATTCGGTACAGGTAAAAAATACGGCAGGCGACCCGGCATACAGAACGGTTAAATATGTATATGATAAAGACCAGGTCTATACCACACCCGTACTGTCAGGTTTTCCCTATGATAATATTCCTTTTGATACACTTAGTTTATTAAAAAACGGAAACATTGAAAGGGTGGTTTCAAAAATGAAAACATCAACCGGTGATCTAATAGCGACCTATGCATTTACTTACGATAAATACATTAGTCCTTACAACAAATTAAACATTGCTAACTCACTTTACTTTGAAAATTCTGCTATTGGCCTCGGTTATAATGTTCCCTTAGAAACACATTACATGGGTGTAACTATTAACAATATGACCTCCTGGAGTAGTGGCTCTTATACTGTTTCTTTTAAGTATGTATACGATGCAGATAAATATCCTCTGAAAAAAGAAATGATTCTCCCGGGCAATACCAATCCTTACCAGGTTATTCTATTTGAATATTAAAGATTCACAGAAGTTAAGTTAGTTCAACTTCGGCCACGAAACACATTAAGGGTATAACAAATATTTTTTACGCATCTTTTTATAATTGCTCAATCCAGGTTCCCAGCTTTTGCGGATCTCAGCTTCGGGTGTGCCCGCAATTATTTGCTGCCTGAACTGTGTAGTACCGGAGAGTTTATCAATATTTCCCATCTGGTTGCTTTGTTTGGAGTCGAAGAATCTTTCTTTATCAGGAAATGCTCTGTACAATTCCATCATCCACTGGATGTTTATTTTTTTTGACCGCCGTAACTTTTCAATATCATACTTACGAAGGTCTAACCCATAACAAACCTTGGTCATATGCAAAGGCGTTTCCGCCATGCCAGGTATACCTGTTGGTGTAAAAGAGAAATTGTATTTACCCTTGAGTTCGGGAGCACCGACAACAGTAAAAGGAAAATAAGTGCCACGGCCATGGTTCAATGCAATGCCTTCAAACAAACAGGTAGAAGGATACAGCATTATGGATTGCTGTGTATTAAGATTGGGTGAAGGGTTTACGGGAAGTGTATAAGGCATGTCGTGATTGTAATTGGCAACAGGAATAATTTTTAGTTTGCACTTTGCTTTATTCTCCATCCATCCTTCGCCATTAACCATTTGGGCAAATTCGGCAACGGTTAATCCATGCGATATGGGAATAGGAAACTGCCCGATACCTGACTTTAAATTCATATCCAGTATAGGTCCATCAATCAAATAAGCATTGGGATTAGGCCGATCGAGAATAAGCAACTCCTTTTTATTAACTGCACAGGATTCCATTATACCTCTTAGGATATTTATATTGGTATAAAAACGGCAGCCCACATCCTGCACATCGTATATCATCAGGTCAATCGCATCCATATCTTCCTTGCGTGGCTTTCTTCTTGGTCCGTATAATGAAATTATCTGTATACCAGTAGCGCTGTCCACTTCATCCTGCACTTTTGTGCCTGCACTTGCATTGCCTCTAAAGCCATGCTCCGGCCCAAATACGCTTACGATATTTATTCCGAGTTTATGAAGGCTGTCAACCAGGTGCGTTTTTCTATTGCCAATAATGGATGTTTGGTTGGAGACGATACCAACTTTTTTTCCTTTGAGGTAAGAAAGGTATTTTTCTGTTTGATC
>JBPCQG010000368.1:0-12413 GCA_050998315.1 Chitinophagaceae bacterium | reverse complement strand
CTGTTCTTTTACCGCAAAGTGTTTGTGCCAGGGTTTCACCATGAATTTTACCTGTGTACCAAATTTGTTCCACAGCTTTTCTTTCCGGTAAGGGATTTTTATGCTGTACACAATCCCCAATAGCATATACATCCGGAACACTGGTTTCAAAATATTCATTCACCAAAACGCCTCTGCCCGTTTCTATCTCTGTATTTTTTACAATAGAAATGTTTGGGCTAACACCAACGGTTACACCAACAAATTCGCAGTCTATTTCTTCTCCTTTATTCGTGATGATCGAGGTTACTTTTCCATCGCCTTTTATTTCTCTTAACTCTGTTGCAGTTCTTAAATCCACATGATGTTCTTTAATGTGGCGTGAAATCATTTCTGCTTCTTCCTGCGGCAAAATATTGTCCCAGTAAGCATTTTCACGAATTAAAAAAGTTATATGAATATTTCTTGACAACAACATTTCTGTCATTTCAATACCAATCAAACCACCGCCGATCATCACTGCACTTTTAATTCCTTTGGTATTTTCATTCATCAATTCCAGATCGGGCATGCCATATAAACTTTGCACTCCGCTTAAATTTATTCCGGTAAAATTCGGTTTGTTAGAAACAGAACCTGTAGCAATAACCAGCTTATTATAATTGATTGAAGCGCCTTGTTGCAATAAGATTTTTTTACCTTTTACATCTATTGAAGTCACATGATCTTTCACCAGTTGTATGCGGTTCTGCTCCCAAAACCAATCTTCGTAAGGCTTTGTATGTTCGTACTTCATGTGCCCCATGTAGATATACATTAGCGCCGTACGTGAATAAAAATGTTCGGTCTCATAAGAGATTACTGTAATGCTATCATTGCTTTGTTTACGGATATTTCTTGCGCAGGTAATACCTGAAATTCCGTTCCCGATAATGACGATGTGTTGCGGCATATAATGTTTGGTCTCCCTGATTTTGTAACAGCTATAAACTAAAGCGTGACTTAAACTAAATGCGATAAGAAGTCAATTTCTCAGCTTTTATTAAATTATCTGTACCAAGGTATTTATTATCCTTGTTCAAATACCATTTTCTTATTTTAGGAATTTTAATGCCTTCGATATTTAATTCATCCTGCAGCATAATATTCTCTCCCTCGTTCGGTTCTCCTTTATAATAAAACCGGTAACCCCCCAAAGCGTTCGTATTAGGATCGAGATAAAAATTCCAAAGTTCCTTTCCAACTGCAGAATCATATTCTACATGCATTACCTGATGGCTTTTGCCATTGATTTGCTCGCTGTACATGGTATCAGATACGAGTGTTCCTTTATCCATCAACTTCATTGGTAAACCATACAAATACCCGTAAAAGCTGTGAACCCATTTTACACCTTCAGGAGTAAGATCATATTTTTTACGGTCATCCCCGCTGATATTCTTTCCCCCATTGATAGAATAAAATTCTTTCCCATTCGATAAACCTTTTACAATTTCCTTGCCGTCTTCATGCGTTATATGACAGAAATATCCGGTGGCATTATCCATTTCTATTTCAAAAGGGCTTTCATTTCCTGCCATATCAGTACTGGTTAAATAAAGATGGGTTTTTAATTGAGCCCAATTATGTTGGGGATCATGATAGGCAATCGTCTTATCTAAAAGTTGCTGACCCGGTTTATGCGGGGCATTGCAATAAGACAATATGAAGAGGAAGCAAAGTAGTATTAATTTTTGCATAAGCCATTTTAAGATTAAATAATAACCTGATCTTTAGGATTAGTCGTACAAACTGCAATTACCTTACAGAAGTTATTTAATTTTTTTCGACTCTCTTCTTTGTATGCAAATATCTCCATTACCCGGATAAATATTATCCGGATAATGTAACATATTATTTCTGCTCGTTCAAGCTCCAGTTATAATCAAGATAACTGATTTTTGTGTTTGAATTTATTTTAATTTGAGAATACTTATTAATGAAGTCTGCTAAAGAGCCATTCTTTGTAAAATCACCCTTGTACCACGAAAAATATTTAGACAATTCAGCTTTACCGGCAGTGATATTATTTTTTGATTTGTCATTCAAAAACTCTTTACCTGCATCTTCCAACTGGGCATCCAGCTTTGCTGCGGTATAAGCTTCGTTACGCAACCTCGGGCATGATATAGACGCACATACTAATGCAAAATGTATCCTTGGGTCATCATATTTTTTGCGTAGAATGCTGTGTTCAATATTATTCAGATCATACTTTTTACCGCCGATTTTAAAAAACTTATTGTCCCATGGAGTATTTACAAAAGGGATCTGTATAGCGGGTCCAATATCCTTGATACTTTTTACAGGATAATGTTGCAGAATAAGAGAAACTGTAAACGCATTGTAAGCATTGATCCAATATGCTTTTTGTTCATTTTCGCTCCAACTGCTTTGGGGCGGATTGTCACTTAAGATTTTCAAATAGGCGTCGAGTTCAGTTTTATCTTTTTGAAAGTTTTTATAGTTTACCATGCCGGAGGCATTCACATTTTTTTTCAGCAATTTATCCCATTGATTATGAGAAGGTGCCTTTTGGGCGAACGTAAATAATGTTACAAGAAAACAGATAATAAAAAGAAATGTTTTTTTCATTTTTTTGATATAAAATTTTTTAAGGGTTTGAGATTTATTTAAAATTTATGATCCGGCTTTATGAGTTCAGGCAATTGTTTTTGAAATCGTTTGATACGTGGAATGCTTTCCATTTTTACATAAGGCACGTCAGGGTTATTTAGAGTGTAATCCTGGTGATAATCCTCCGCCTTCCAGAATTTTTCAAAAGGTAGGAGTTGTGCTGCTATTGGCTGAGTATAATTTTTTTGTATTCCGGCAATATATTTTTCAGCCTCCATTTTTTCTTCCGGTGTTCTATAAAAAATGATAGAACGGTAAGATACCCCTATATCGGGACCTTGCCCGTTTACCTGTGTGGGATCCTGCGAAGCAAAATAAACTTTTAATAAAGTGGCGTATGATACAACGGATGAATCATAATAAACCTGCACCGTTTCTGCATGACCTGTTGTATGTGAACCAACCTGCTCATAAGTAGGATTGGGCTCTTTTCCTCCTGCATAACCCGATACAACCTCCTGCACTCCCTTAACACTTTCATACACGCCTTCCATGCACCAGAAGCAGCCAGAAGCAAGTGTAGCCTGGCTAAGTTTTGAAAGATCTACTGCTGCTGCCTTTTTTTCCTTTGGCATTTTCTTTACCTGCTGTGCACAGGAAAATAAAGCAATCATCATAAAGGCAGAAACAAAAACTACTAACATTTTTTTCATACAATTTTTTTTTCAAATGTAGATTGATCAATTTTATTTTGAACTGGTTGGGGGCTTCCCACCTTCCGGAACAAAAATAAGCGCATCTGAATTCATACAATAGCGCTTGCCTTTTGGTGCCGGGCCATCGTCAAATAAATGCCCAAGATGCGAACCGCTTTTACTGTCTACCACTTCACCTCTAACCATTCCGTCACTATTATCCTGTACAATCTTTACTGCATCTTTGCTGATGGTTTCAAAAAAACTTGGCCATCCTGTTTTAGAATCAAATTTTGTGGAGGAGCTGAAAAGCGGTTGCAAAGAAGCTGCAGAATAATAAGTTCCTTTTTCATAAAAGCGATCATACTTGCCCGTACCGGGAGACTCTGTTCCTTTTTCCCTGAGAATATTATATTGTTCAGGCGTTAACCGTTCTTTCCACTCTGCATCCGTTAGTTGCATTGGATAACCGGATTCCTGCATGCTTTTTTCGGGTATGCTATCCTTCATAGCCATTTTATTATTTGTTTGGGTATTGCCGCAGGAAATAAATATAAAAGCTAAAGCTGTACTAAGAATAAATAAACGTATCATAAATTATTTTATAGTATAAACGAATAATGGAACATTAAAGATGTATAATGGGGGCATTTTATTTCATTAACTCAGCACTCCCATACAGGTGATTATAGCGTTCGCAATGTATAAGCACAAATTTTTGTTTGGTAAAATCAGGGGTGCCACTTATTTCATAAACCTGGTTGCCATTGGTTGACTTTAAATCACCTAACGAAATAAAACCAGATGGAGAAGATGCCATAGAAAGATAAACTTTCAGATCAGGTCCATTACTGGTGCTGAAGTTTTCTAATTTAAGCATGTACTGGTTATTGGTGAGATAAATTTTTGCCAGGCCACTCACGCTTTGTGATCCATATCCTCTAAACGTGCCGGTAAATTTCAGACTGCCATCCATGCTTATCATTTCATCTAATTTTTGGGTAGAAGTTTTACCGCAACCATACAGGATTGGCATAATCCCAATGAGGAATATTAAAATAGCTTTTACTTGCATTTTATTTTGGTTTTATAATCAGTTAGTCGGCAAATTTTAAGAAACCTTACAACGAAGCAAAAGAAATTCGTTAAAAATTTGTTAGGATAAATCGCCATCAACAAACAGGGAAAACCAAATAGCGAGGGGTTATTCATTTATTTTATTTTGAACAGAATGAAGCAGATCTTTTTTTTCTTCCCAAGTAAGATGAAATATTTCCCTGCATGTATTTACAATATGAAGTGCATCTTCAGCTATCATTGGCTCAAGTTAAAACTGAATATCCTGCTAAACCATAAAATTTTCAAGATAATTTTTTATTAACAAACTTTAGATATTAAAGTTGTTGTAAGCATACAATCTTACTTTTAACATGGGTAAACTTTTTAATAAAACTAAATATTTTTTAAATGAAATATGTTTTCTTTTTGTTTTGCATTATTGTTTTACAATGTTGTAATCAGCCGTCTTCTAAAAAAAATCTAACTAAACAGATTGCAGAAGCTAATGGCGTTGACAATTTTAAAAATGTGCAAATGCTTGAGTTCATTTTTAATGTACAAAAAGACACTGCTGCTCCTGCCAGCCGCCACTGGCAATGGTATCCTAAAAGCAATGAAGTAGTTTTTATAACCGACAGCAGCAACCTGAAATTTAAAAGAACAGATACCTCAACACAGGAATTAAAGAAGCTGAATGCCCGATTTACCAATGATGAATACTGGCTGCTGTATCCTTTTCACCTGGATTGGGATAATGGTATGGAATTATTGGACAGTAGCATGAAACCGGCGCCTATCAGCGGAAAAAGCATGCATAAGATCACAACAAAATATAACAACAAAGATGGCTTTACCCCTGGTGATATGTACTATTTATATTTAGACGAGACCGAACATATCCGGGAATGGGAATACCATAAAGGTGCATCAGCCGAGGCGTCTTTGGTTACCACATGGGAAAATTATAAAGATTATAGCGGGCTGCAAATTGCACAGGATCATAAATCAAAAGATGGAAAGTTTCATCTTTGGTTCACCGGCATCCAAATAAAAAATAATTAACTTTACCTATCATCATAAATTTTAAATAATGAAAATAGCTGTATGTGGAAAAGGTGGGGTAGGCAAAACAACTATCAGTGGATTATTGTGCAGAAGTTTAGGCAGTAAAGGTATTTCTGTACTTGCAATTGATGGTGATCCAAACCCAAACCTTGCACTAACACTTGGCATTGATCCGAACGCTACTATGCCAAAGGCTTTAACTTCAAAACTACTGGAGTTATATGAAAAAGATGATGGGAAAAAATATGCAAAACTAAACGTACCATTAGCAGAAGTTATAGATGCTTATGGTATAAAAACAAATGACAATGTTACTTTAATTGCCGTGGGGCAGCCTGAACATGCAGCTACCGGTTGCATGTGTGGCATTCATACCACAGTAAGAGAAATTATTCATACGGCGCTTGAAGAAAGTGAACAGGTAACACTTTTAGATCTTGAAGCATCACTGGAACAAATGAAACGGGGTACTTCAAAATATGTTGATGTTTTATTGTGTGTGGTGGAGCCATATTATCGGTCTATGGAAGCAGTTGCTCGTTTTCAGAGGCTGGGTAAAGAACTCGAAATAAAAAATATTGTTGCAGTAGCAAACAAAGTAAAAAATAAAGAAGACGAAGAAGCCATTAAAGAATTTTGTGCACAGACAGATCTTCCGGTGATTGCTGTTATTCCTTTTGATCCTATTATTTCAGAAGCTGATAAAGGAGGTTCCTTGGATATGAATGCCATTAATCATTCGCCGGCTTTGCAGGCTATTAATCAGTTAGCAACCGACCTGTTGGGGAAAGTGATGGTATAATAAAGGGACGATTATCACATCGCCCCTTTTTTAATTGAATAAATAATTTATTTACTTAAAGCACTTAGCTGTTGTGGTCTCTTAAAAAAATCAGTAGCTAATGATGAATTGAATTTTACATTCGAGATAAGGTATTCCTCTAAAATCTTTCCATTGCTGCGGTAATATTTATTTGAATGGCTCAGCACAATATTACCATCCTTTTTAAAATCGGATAAATAAATTTCTTCGGGTTGAACATTACTTTTTAAAGATGGATAATGTTCAATTTTGCGGATTAATTTAGTTGAAGGGTCCACATAAAAAACCCATCGGTCATGCCCTACCTTCGGATCAAAAGTTACGTCTAACAACATAGCTTTTTCGCCATTCAATACCGATGTTCCTGCATTGCGGGGCTGTACACCGTAGTCGGCTAATTTGAAAGGGAATGACATACGATACAATGCCATTTCACTTGCACAAAGTGGTGAGCATTCATCTCCCTCACACATAAATTCCAAATCTTTAGCAAGTGGTACGGGATCAACTTCTTTCCCGTTTAAAGAAGCCCAATATCCTGTTTTATCATAGCCTACAATTACGTTGTCACCTTTATTAGTTTTAGATTTTATTAATAGCTGATGACCATCTTTATTATTTTTAAAGAAAAATGTTTCTTCTGACTGGTGAATGGTCTTTCCATTCTCATCAAACAAACGATGAGTTCTAACAAAATTTCCGTCCTGAATATTTTTCCACTGCTCCATACCACCGGCTGCAGTTATCATTTCTTTTACAATTCGTTCGCCGGAAGGTGATTTTACAAACAGCCGCCAGGCAAAAAAAACTACTGCTAACAGTAAAATAAAAATACCCAATACCTGGAAAATTTTTATGCGCCTGACTGTAATTGGGTTTACAAGATCTTTTATATTAAGTTCTGTTTTCCATGGAAGTTTTACATCTTCATCTCCGGATGGGTTTTGATTAGTATGATCTTTCATTGCAAGCTTTTTTAGTAATGCAATTTAAAAAATAAAACGAACTATTTTAAATTAATTTATTAGATGTCATTTATGTAAATCATTCTTTTAAATCACGTAAGATAATTCTCGGCTATATAGAATATAATTTAAAGTTAGTGATCCATAATAAAACGCTCCATTAAAGCCGAATTGATTTACATTCCAGTTATAAGGAGTTTGTCCTGTACCATAAGGGAATATGTGGAAATCACTTTATCAGGATATACATTAGTTATATGATGCCAATAGTTAATAGGATTTTTTTGGTGATGTTATATCCAACAGAAACATCTATTTAAAATTTTACCACTGAACGTTTGTGGCAAGTGAGGAAGATTAGTTGGTTTTTCCCATGCCGTTGCATCACCAAAATAGGTTCCTCTTGGAATAAAATTAAATTTACTGATAGAATAATCAAAAGATTAATATCCCGAACCTTGTGCAAGGTATCTTCAAACTCCAAAATCGTAATGGTGTTTTCCAGTAGAGAGCCGGGATCTCTTTTGCTTTATTTTTTTCTGCGGATGGGTTTTTACTAAATAACTCATAAAAGCTTATGAATAACGTGAGTTATTTAGAGTTAAGCTGCATAAAGCCAAAATTAAAAAAGCCCGCAAACCATTGATTTTGCTGGCTTATTTAACTTTTTTTAATATATTTTGTCGGGATGACAAGATTCGAACTTGCGACCCCACGCCCCCCAGACGTGTGCGCTACCGGGCTGCGCTACATCCCGAAAACTCATATCATTAAGATATCTTTATATATACTACGTTTTTATTCATGCTTGCGACTCTGGCGCTTCAGCGCCATGCGCTACCAAGGCTGCGCTACTTCCATAATCATTACAAAACTAAGGCAATAATTTAAAATTTATTTTCACCTATATAGTTGTTTTGTTTTATAACATATCAATAAACATAATGGTATTATTATTGTAAATCTATTCCCAAATTATTTCTTTTTATCTTCTATGAGAAAAATCTGTTTGTTTTTCTTTTTCATTACTATAGCTTCAATTAGCTTTTCACAGAAATTGAATCTCAATTTATTTTTGGGAACCTCCAATTATGAAGGAGATTTGCAAGCTAATTTTTTCACTTTTACTCAGCCGGGTTTAGCGATTGGAGGCGGACTTTCTTACCAGCTTTCTGATAGAATATATATAAGAGGCGGTGTAACCTTCGCCAAGGTTGCCGCTGATGATAAGAAAAATCCAAAGGTTTCTTCCCGC
Organism: Chitinophagaceae bacterium; assembly: GCA_050998315.1. Lineage (GTDB taxonomy): Bacteria > Bacteroidota > Bacteroidia > Chitinophagales > Chitinophagaceae > Ginsengibacter. Next base: position 3,956 of record JBPCQG010000368.1, on the reverse strand, counting down.
AACCTGAATTTTAAATCCCCAATAAAAGAATTTCATTTGGCGCTGGAATATTATTTATTTAATATAGAAGATATAAAATTCTCTCCTTATATATTCGGAGGTGTTGCCTTTTATCATTTCAATCCATATACAAACGATACTGCCGGTACAAAATATTTTTTACAACCTTTAAGTACCGAAGGTCAAGGATTTTACCTTGATAGAAAACCTTACAGTCTTACCCAGTTTGCCATTCCATTTGGTGGGGGAATTAAGTATTCCGTTTCTGATAATATCAAAATAGGTTTTGAATTTGGAATGAGAAAACTTTTCACAGATTATCTTGATGATGTAAGCACAAGTTATGTAGACCCCAATCTTTTATTAACCAATCGGGGGACTAAAGCATTGGAATTAGCTTTCAGATCCGGTGAAATAAGTAATAGTGAAACATATCCTGTAAATGGGGCAAAAAGAGGTGAACCAAAAAATAAAGATTGGTATTATTTTACCGGCATCAATTTGTCTTACCGCCTCGCTGCTAAAGGAGAAAATAATGGCGGATTCGATAGACGTGGAGGCACGAAAAAATACATTCTTGGTTGCCCCAGATGATGAATTTAAATTTCATATAGAAATTATCCTTCCTTTCTATTCTACCTTTACATGGAAACAATAAGTAATGGCTTATCGCAATCAACAGGAGTTTATCAAAAAATTAGAACAAGAGGGAGAATTATTAAGAATAAAAACTTACGCCGATCCCAAATTAGAAATAGCAGAAATTACCGACCGTATCAGTAAGAGCGGCAACGGGGGCAAAGCTTTGTTATTTGAAAATACCGGATATGATTTCCCCATTCTAATGAATGCTTACGGAAGTGAGAAAAGAATGTGCATGGCGCTTGGTGTTCATCATTTAAATGATGTTGCCAAAGAAATTGAAGACCTGTTTAAATTACTATCATCTCCAAAGGAAAATATTCTTGATAAATTAAAACTACTTCCCAAACTTGGCAAGTTTGCTTCATGGATGCCTAAGGTAAAAAGCGGAAAGGGAGAATGCCAGGAAGTGATAATGAAAGAACCTGATATAACAAGGCTGCCTGTAATTACCTGTTGGCCAAAGGATGGGGGTGCCTTTGTTACATTGCCCATAATACATACTAAAGATCCGAATACACATGCAAGAAATGTTGGGATGTATCGTATGCAGATATTTTCTCCAACGCTTACCGGCATGCACTGGCATAAGCATAAAGTTTCTGCAAAACATTTTAATGAATATAAGAAGCTGAATAAAATAATGCCTGTCGCGGTTGCTTTAGGCGGTGACCCCGTATATGCATATTCTGCAACAGCCCCCTTGCCTGAAAACGTTGATGAATACATGCTTGCCGGTTTTTTAAGAAAGAAAAAAGTAGAGCTGGTAAAATGTATTTCGCAGGCTGATATTGAAGTACCTGCCGATGCTGATTTTATTATTGAGGGTTTTGTAGATCCAAATGATGAGTTGATTTGGGAAGGACCATTTGGTGATCATACGGGATATTATTCCTTACCTGACTGGTATCCACGATTTCACATCACTGCTATCACACATAAAAAAAATCCTGTTTACCCGGCAACCATTGTTGGCATTCCGCCGCAGGAAGACGCATGGCTGGGGAAAGCTACGGAACGTATTTTTCTAGCTCCGATAAAAATGACTATGGTTCCTGAGATAATTGATATGGAAATGCCTGTAGAAGGAGTGTTTCATAACCTGGTAATAACACAAATAAAAAAAGAGTATGCCGGGCAGGGCCAAAAAGTTATGAATGCTATGTGGGGTGCAGGACAAATGATGTTTAATAAAATTCTGGTGTTAGCAGATGAACATATAAAAATTCAGGATTATGAAGAGCTTGCAAAATATGTTTTTAAAAATCTTAATCCTGCAACCGACATTTATTTTTCGCAGGGACCTATGGATGTCTTGGATCATAGCTGCAGCAAGCTTGGTTTTGGAGGAAAGATGTGCATTGATGGAACATCAAAATTTGAAGAGGAGAAGGATGAAATGTACGATGCGACAATTGCGGTGTACGAGGTAAATGAGACATTGTTAGCTGAGAAATTTTCTGAAATAAAAAGCATAAATGTCTCGTTAATAAAAAAAGGAATTCCTGTATTAATGATTTCTGTAGAAAAAAATAAAAAAAATCATATAAGGGTGCTACATGAATCAATTTGTAAAATGGAAGAAGCAGAAGGAATAAAAATAATATTGTATGTTGAGCACACCGTCGATGCAAAAGATCTGGGTACTGCATTATGGCGGTTTTGTAATAATCTCGACCCTAAAAGAGATAACATTTTAATAAAAAGAGCTTCTAAAGCCTCCCCTAACGGGGGAGGTTTGGAGGGGGCTTTTGCCTGTATGGGATTGGATGGCACAAGAAAAACAAAGGAGTTTGATAACTTTCAAAGAGACTGGCCAAATATTATTGTTGCGGATGACAAAACAATTAAGTCCGTGGATGACAAATGGGATAAGTTAGGTTTGGGCGGGTTTATACCTTCGCCCTCATTAAAATTTAAAGAACAGATGTACGGGGAAAGCGCAGTATCATTGTAATACTTTTGATAGAAAAAATTAAAACTAAATAGTGAATAGCTCCTATGAAAAAAACACGCTTTAACCTCTTATGTATAACTGGCCTTTTAATGCTTTTTTACATTGGCTGTAAAAACAAAAATTCAGAGGTAAAAAATTCTACTGAGCCAACTGCTAATAATAATTCGGAAGAAAAAGTGTTTGACACGGCCACCTATAATAAATCTTTACAACATCTTGCCAATGGAGATACCACAGGAAGGTGGCCGGTTAAAACACCATATCCTTTAAGCGGCGCAATTTTTCCTTATAATCGGATTGTTGCATTTTACGGAAATTTATATTCTACAAGAATGGGAATCTTAGGAGAAATACCTAAAGATTCAATGTTCAAAAAACTTTTACAAGAGGTAGAAAAATGGAAAGCAGCTGATACAATGCTGCCTGTGCTGCCGGCTCTCCATTATATTGCAGTAACAGCTCAGGGCAGCCCAGGCAAAGGCGCTAAATACAGGCTGCGTATGCCCTTTCATCAAATTGACACAATTATTAATTGGGCAAAAGAAATAAACGCCCTGGTTTTTGTTGATATCCAGGTTGGACATAGCACAATAAAAGATGAAATTGGAGAGCTTGAGAAATATTTAAAAATGCCACAGGTTCATTTTGGAATTGACCCTGAATTTTCTTTAAAAAACGGTGAAGTTCCGGGTACAAGCATCGGCTCATTTAGTGCCGAAGATGTAAACTCTGCTATTGATTTTTTGGCAGATATCGTAAGGAAAAATAATCTTCCTCCGAAAATTTTAGTAATACATCGTTTTACGCAAGGAATGGTTACTGATTATGAAAAAATTAAAAAAGTGCCGGAGGTACAAGTAGTAATAGATATGGATGGTTGGGGAGATAAGATTTTAAAAAGATCAACCTGGCTACGCTATATTTATAACGAGCCCATACAGTTTGCAGGGTTTAAGTTGTTCTATAAAAATGATACTAAAAAAGGTAAAGATCAATTATACACACCCGAAGAGTTATCAAGGTTTGTTCCTAAACCCATCTATATCCAATACCAATAATATTTAAAACGTTTATCCTAAAATGAAAAGCACTTCGTTGTTCTTTATCATCATTATTTTTTTTTTCGCATGTACTTCATCGCCTGATATATCCAATAATAAAATTAATTATAATGAAAAAACTGCGGCGGATTCTGTGCTAAGGCCGGTTGCTGATCTTGCTACAATACTTTCCAAAAGAGAAGTACCTGTATTATGCTATCATCACATCAGGCATTTTAGGGCAGGCGGAAAATTACAAGAGTATGAAGTACCGCCTGCCGCCTTTGCTGCGCCAATGCCCGCGCTTTCTGATCTTG
>JBPCQG010000342.1:0-8876 GCA_050998315.1 Chitinophagaceae bacterium | reverse complement strand
CTAATACTTTTCTCATCATCAATTATCAGGATATTTGCCATGTTGTTATAAAAAAATTATTATTTCAGTGGTTTATCTTTCTATTCAAAAATACTTATTTATACTGTGGGTATGGAGAAAATAAGATCAGGGTTCAATAAAAAAACAACAGAAGATTATAAAAACCCGTTATTAAAAGATTTACAATTATAAAGAAGCCGCTTCAATGACTAACATTGAGGTGGCTTCTTTGTTTTAATATTTACCCGGATATGTAAAGTGATGTAAGAAGAACTGTATTCTGTGCAATGTGAATTCTCATATTCAAACCATTTTTTTTTGTAAAAATTTGCGTTAGTAGAATTGCAAATAAGAAAAAGAAAATTAAAAGATAATTTGAAAATTCAATAGCAAACAAATAGAAACTGAATTGCACAAGTCTAAATTATTTCTGCAAATACATAACTTCCTTTACAAGGTTCACAGTTCTTGGAACGTCAGGAAGATAAGCTGCTACCAGATTTGGAGCGTAATGCATGGGAGTATCGGTAGAAGTAATACGGCGAATGGGAGCATCTAAAAAATCAAATCCTTCTTTTTGTATGCGGTAAGTTATTTCAGAAGATACAGAAGCAAACGGCCACTGCTCTTCCACAATCACTAAGCGATTTGTTTTTTTAACTGATTCAAGAATGGTTTGCCAGTCCATTGGGCGGATGGTTCGCAAATCAATCACTTCAGCGCTTATGTTTTCTTTAGCTAATTCATCTGCTGCGCCAAAAGCAACTTTCATCATTTTATTAAACGAAACAAGGGTTACATCATTCCCTTCTCTTACAACTTTTGCTTTGCCAATTGGTACCAGGTATTCTTCTTCCGGAACGTCGCCCTTTTCTCCATACAGTACTTCACATTCCATAAATATAACCGGATCATCATCGCGAATGGCGCTTTTAAGCAAACCTTTACCATCGTATGGATTGCTGACTGAAATAACTTTTAGCCCGGGAATATTTGCATACATCGATTCGTAGGCAGTAGAATGTTGTGCCCCTAATTGTCCTGCACTTCCGCTTGGGCCACGGAAAACTATAGGGCAACCAACTTGCCCTCCGCTCATTGCCAGCATTTTAGAAGCAGTATTTAAAATTTGGTCTAAGGCAAGGTTTGCAAAGTTCCAGGTCATGAATTCAACTATAGGACGCAGTCCATTTTGTGCAGCACCCACGGCAACAGCCGTAAAACCAAGCTCAGAAATAGGAGTATCAATTACCCTCCTTTCACCAAATTCATCAAGCATTCCCTGGCTTACTTTATAAGCTCCATTGTATTCGGCTACCTCTTCTCCCATTAAAAAAACCTTTTCATCCCGCCTCATTTCTTCATTCATTGCTTCCCGTAAGGCTTCTCTAAATGCAATTTGTCTCATAATATAATTTGAGGGGCAAAAATAATTAATTGCGCAATATAAAAATTACCCAATGTAAAAATTAAAAACAGTATTTGATAGTTGTAGAAATGAGCAAATTTCATATTAAAAGTTATGGAAGTATTTGTGATAAATTTTAGACGGAAAAGTTCAAACATTTTCAATTATCATTGCGCTTGCACCACCGCCACCATTGCAAATAGCAGCAGCACCTATCTTTCCATTATTTTGTTTTAATACGTTTATTAAAGTAACAATAATTCGTGCGCCACTGCAACCTAAAGGATGGCCCAAAGAAACAGCACCTCCATTTACATTTACTTTTTTAAGATCCAAATTCATTTTTTGAGCATTTACAATTCCTACCACACTGAATGCCTCATTCAATTCTGTATATTCAATGTCTTCCATTTTTAACCCTGCTTTTTCAACAGCTTTGGGTAATGCAATGGAAGGTGTAGTCGTAAACCATTCCGGTGCTTGTTCGGCATCTGCATAACTTACAATTTTTGCTATGGGCTTTAATCCCAGTTCATCAGCTTTTTCTTTACTCATTAAAACCAACGCAGCAGCACCATCATTCATGGAACTTGCATTGGCAGCTGTTACACTTCCACCTTTTTCAAAAGCAGATTTAAGTTCGGGTATCTTATCAAATTTAACATTGAAAGGTTCTTCATCTTTCATTATCATAAGCGGGTCTCCTTTGCGCTGAGGAATTTCAACACCTATAATTTCGTCTATGAATTTTCCGTCGTTAACAGCTGCCTGACTACGCTTATAACTTTCAATTGCAAAGGCATCCTGTGAATCTCTGCTAATATTGCATTCTCTTGCACATAATTCTGCTGCATTGCCCATTGCATAATCTTTATAAACATCCGTTAATCCATCCTTTGCAAGCCCATCTATTAATTGTGTATTACCATATTTATTTCCCCATCGTGTTGAAGGAGAATAAAAAGGTACCTGGCTCATATTTTCCATACCCCCGGCAATAACCACATCTGCATCACCAAGCATTATACTTTGTGCGCCAATTGCAATAGCCTTCATTCCGCTGGCACAAACTTTATTAATAGTTGTGCAATTAACATTTGGTGACAACCCTGCAAGCATTGAAGCCTGCCGCGCCGGAGCCTGGCCTAAATTAGCCTGCATTACGCATCCCATCAAAACGTCCTGAACAATATTTGGATCAATACCCGCTTTTTCAATTGCACCTTTTATTGCAATTGCACCAAGTTTAGTAGCCGGAATATCCTTTAAAGCGCCACCGAAACTTCCCAAAGGAGTACGTACAGCTGATATAATAAATACTTCTTTATTCATAATTGTTTTTGAATACGCAAAGGTAACAAAGGCAGGAATTAATTCAACTTTGAGGAATGTTAATATAAAATAGTTATAGCAGCATAGTAAGATTAAACTCCAAATTGATTTAAATGGTGATCAAGATGTTTCCACTGGAGTGTATTCCATTCGTTAGCCGTAAGCTTGCCAAAAAAAGGATGAGGACTTGCGGCTATATTGTCGGGATCTGCTTTTCCGAAACGCTGGATAAGTTTGATAAGCTTATCTTTTTCTTCATAAAAATTTCTTTCATTTTTTATGATAAAGCTTGGTGCTGTTGGCAGGTTTTTTTTAAAAGGCTCATCTTTCACTAATTTCTTTTTTGCGATTTTGCCGAATAAAAATCCTATAAGCCCTCCTTTCAATTTTCTTTCACCAAGAGCTACCTCAATTGTTGTTTGGGAATGTGCCAACATTTGTGCAACTGTCATTTTACCCCACATTGCATTAGTATCCGGAGTTAATTTATTGATTCTTTCAATTATTTCATTATTATCCACCGCATCAAATAAATTTTTCATAATAATAGTTTTGGTAATACTAAATTAAGAATTATGAAATGATGGAATACTGATTATTTTGGACTGGAACTATGGGAATGAGTCAGAATTATTTTAGGAGTTCAATTTTAGTGATGGGATGAATTTCTGCCCATCCGTTGTGAGAATCGATAACATAGCTTCCTGTAACTTTTACATGATCCCCGATTTTTGGTAATTGTACCTGATTTATATAACCGGTACAGGCGCCTAATGCCCTTTTTTTTGTAATATTATTTATGCACACGGCTTCTATAACCATATTCCCTTGTTTTTTAATTTTATTTTTTTTGGTAAGCAGTTCTTTTTGTCCCTTATCAAGTTTCAATAGCATATGCTGATCCCCATCTTCATTGACACTTGTTTCTTCAATAATCCCGGTAACTATTTTACATCTGTCAAGTACCTGCAATCTTTGTGCATCGTATACATACTTCCATAAATTAAGATCACAAGGTGATTCCGGGCTGGTTATTGAATCAGCTTTTAAAACATTTATTGTGTCGTGCTGTAATTTAGCCCTGGCATTGCCGATAGTACACGAGTAAAAAATTATTGGAGAAATGGTGATGAAAAAATATAAAGGAGACTTTAGGTTCATTGTCTGGTATTTATCAAATAGCATACAAACTTAAGTCATAAAATTTAACCCCACATTAAAAAGAATTGTTAGTAAAATTAATTTTGAAGTTCTGCCTCAAAATATCCTTCAACAATTAATACATCCATGTTTTGCACAAAAGAGAGAAATGAGGTTTGTATCATATTATCAGCTTCCTTTCTAATGCTTTTACTTAAAATGGAAAGGCTATGAATAAATTTCCACCTCTTTATTTTTAGGGTTGCCTCGTAGTTGGCTTTTATTATTAAAATGTCCTCAGCATGAAATTGCTCGGCTAAAAAAAGCTGGTTGTTAAGGATGGGCAACATGGCATTTGGTTTGGTTATAGGATTTTATTTTAATTAAACGATTCATCTTTATAAAAATTGTATTAAATGATTAACGTACTATATAATAACGGCTTTGTTTGTTAATTTTGAAAGTAATGATTGCCCCTTCTACTATACAACAAATTTTAAGCAGGATAGATATTATTGATATTATCAATTCTTTTATAAAACTTAAGAAACGGGGTTCTAATTACCTGGGGCTTTGTCCTTTTCACAATGAAAAAACTCCTTCATTTACTGTATCTCCTTCAAAGGAAATATATAAATGCTTTGGATGCGGACGAAGCGGCAACAGCATAAGCTTTTTAATGGAGCACGAAAAATACAGTTATGTTGAAGCATTGCGGTGGCTGGCTGCAAAGTATAATGTAGAGGTTGAAGAAACTGAAACATCTCCCGAAATTAAACAGCAACAATTACTTGCTGACAGTCTTTATGCAATAAATAATTTTGCACAAAAATATTTTACTGATGTTTTATTTAACACTGATGAAGGGCAGGATATTGGAATAAGTTATTTAAAACAAAGAGGATTTAGAGAAGAAATAATTAAAAAATTTCAGTTGGGTTTCAATCTTTCTCAACGGGATAATTTTGCAAAAGCTGCTTTAGCTGCACAGTATAATCTTGAGTATCTTCAAAAAAGCGGACTGGTAGCAATAAGAGATGAAAGGCCGGCAGATAATTATCGCGGAAGAATAATTTTTCCTGTACACAATCAAAGCGGAAAGATTGTTGGGTTTGGAGCCAGGCTTATTAAGAATAATGATAAGGCCCCTAAGTACATTAACACCCCTGAAAATGAGATCTATGTAAAAAGCAAGATTTTATATGGTTCTTATTTTGCCAGGATAGCGATAGATAAAACTGATGAATGTTTATTGGTGGAAGGTTATACTGATGTAATTGCACTTCACCAGGCAGGCATAGAAAATGTTGTTGCAAGTGGCGGGACTTCTTTAACGACAGATCAGCTGCGGCTAATAAAAAAATATACAAATAACCTTACTATAATTTATGATGGTGATACTGCCGGTGTAAAAGCCGCGTTGCGTGGCCTGGATATGGCGCTGGAAGAAGGCCTAAATGTAAAACTCGTTTTAATACCCGATAAAGAAGATCCTGATAGTTTTATAAATAAAAAAGGAGTTAGTGCATTTACAGATTTTATTGCTGCTAATAAAAAAGATTTCATTTTGTTTCAACTTGATATCGCATTAAAAGATGCCGGCGATGACACTCATAAAAGGTCAATTGTTGTTAACCAGATTGCAGAAACTATTTCTAAAATAAATAAGGCTGAAGATTTTACAAAACAGGAGGATTACATACGCAAAAGCGCTCAGCTGTTAAAAATTGGTGAGAGTGGTTTGCATAATCTTGTAAACAAATTTATTCGTGAAAAAATAAATAAACAGGAGAAGAAATCTTTCTCCCTAGATATCGGATACCAGGAAAGTGGAACTTCAACTATTCCAACCAGTGATGAGGAGCTTATAAATTTATTGAATGAAGACGAGCTTAGTGAAAAAGCTATTGTAAGAAGTTTACTGGAGTTTGGTTTAAAAGAATGGGAACCGGGAACTACTGTTGCCGATTATATTTTAAATAATATTACTGAAGACGAACTTATTGATAACGGAAAACTCATGGAGGTGATACAAACCTTTAAAGTATGGTACGATGAAGGAATAGAACCGACTGAAAAAAATTTTTTATACCATGAGGACCAGCAGATGAGCGCTTTGGTTGTATCTATTATGGAGTTTCCTTACGAAGTTAGCCTTGGATGGAAAGAACTTTATGAAATGCTGGTGCCTACCCGTGATGATACTTATAAAGAAGAAGTTTTTTCTACAGTTAATTATTTAAAAGTGCGAAAGATAAAAAAGTTGATAAGCATCAATCAAAGAGATCTTGAAGAACCACATTCAGTTGAAGAACAGCTGTCACTTTTACAAACACATAAACATTTAAAAGACCTTGAAGTTGAAATGACAAGGCAAATGGGAACGGTAATTTTGAGATGATTGCTACAGTGATAAAGCCTCTTTTCTTTTTGAAGTCATTGGCTCTAATATTTTAGATTTGACACCTTTTGCAGTCTCAACTCTTTTAAATTGTAGTGCACTCCAAACATAATCAAGTACTACTTCATCCATTGATTCAAAACCTTCGGTACGAAGGTACTCCCAGGTGCAACATCTGTTAAGGTCACTTACTATTTTGGAAGCTGATTTAGGAAAGGCTATCCATAATTTTGCATCAGTGTGCAATGCAGGAAAAACTTCTTTTAGAATATCATTTAACTGCTTTTGATTAAGGGCAAAGATGAGAGCAAAATCAATTTTTCTCATCCTTAAAAGGGGGGTAACATTCTTTGCAAAAGAAAGCTTTACAAATTGCTTTTCAATTGTTGATGGCAATCCTTGAACCAATAAATTTCTTTCATTCTTTAATTGCAATTTTTCAAACAGTGTTTGAGACATAATTGTTAGAATTTAAAATAAAAAATGCAAACATTGATGTTGATTCCTCATAGAGAATTGTAAAAGAGTTGTAAATGCGCAGTTAGAATTGCAAAGATAGGTGTATTCATTTTACCAGCAATATAAAACTCCATCCTTTGAGATGGAGTTCTGGTCTTGTCGAGTAAAGTTTATTGTCTGGAATTTACAGGCTTATAATACGATAAAGCTTCACTCATATTAGCTCTCAACTTCCTGATCCTTTGTTCATCGGCAGGGTGAGTACTTAAAAAGGTTGGAGGTTTTGCTCCACCCTTGCTTGCCATTCTTGTCCAGAATGGAATTGCTTCCTGAGGATTATAACCCGCCATGGCAGCAAATATCATCCCATAGCGGTCAGCTTCCAATTCCTGATTTCTGGAGTTAGGGAGCAGAACGCCGATAGAGGCAGCTGGACCAAAAGTATTATTGAAAATGTTGTTTGCCTGAGGGTTACCTGAAGTAAAGATATTTCCGCCAAGAGCTATTCCCTGAGCAAGCATGGTTTGGCTTATTCTTTCCTGACCATGTCTGGCAACAGCATGTGTAATCTCATGACCCATAACAATAGCTAAACCTGCTTCATTTTGTGCAACGGGCAATAATCCGGTATAGACTACCACCTTACCACCGGGCATACACCAGGCATTTACATCTTTATTATCTACAAGATTAAATTCCCATTTGTAGCCTTCTAAATCCTTACCAAGCCCTTTGGAGGTATAATACTGACTAATAGCGGCTGAAATACGATTACCTACTCTTCTTACCATTTCTGCATCCCTGCTACTGCCAGCCGTTACCACTCTGTTTTGTGATAAGAATGACCGGTATTGTGAAATGGCTTCCTGCTGAAGAGAACTCTCGGATATTAAACTCAATTGTTTTCTACCGGTAACTGCATTTGTAGTACAGGCAGATATAAAAATTAACGTACTTGCAATTAGATAAAATATCCTTTTCATAATAAATCTTTTTTAGTGCATATACATATAGAATAAGACAATTGCTGTACCAAAAAAGCAATACAACATCTTAATGTTAATGAGATAAGATTTCTTTGAAATAGGTTGTATGATTACAACTTCAGGTTAATTCTTTCTTCTGGATTTTCTTCTATCCCGGTGTTTTAAAATGGGAACACGGCTTTCATTGCCTTTAAATATTCTGCCAATATTTTTTTGATGTGTAAGCACAATTAAACCGGCTACAGCAACTGCAAATACTCTGTAGAAAACTTCTTTTTCGTTATAAATCCATAAAACACAAATAGGTAAAGCTACTCCTGCAAGTATTGAACTTAATGAAACATATCTTGTTAAAAATAATACCAATAAAAATACTGCGACACAACTAATAGCGACAACCGGTTGAATTGCCAGTATCATTCCAAATAAAGTTGCCACGCCTTTGCCACCACGAAAGTTTGCCCAAATAGGATAGATATGACCGACAGTAGCAGAAAGACCAAGACCGATCATTAGATTGGTTCTGTCCAGTTCGTTACTAAAATAATACGGTAAAAAATTATATAATGCTACAGCAGCCATTCCCTTTAAAATATCGCAGATCATTACAATTGTACCGTATCGTGAACCGAGGATACGAAATGTATTTGTTGCACCCATATTACCACTGCCATATTCCCGAATATCGATATCAAAAAATCTCTTACTGATGATTAGAGCTGTGGGAATTGATCCAATGAAATATGCAAATATTATAAGTAAACTCTCTTTCATATTTAGTTAAGCAACAAAGCGGGCAACAAATATACACTTTCCCACCCGTTTAATTTGTCATTATGCTTTTGTTAATAACATTGAGATCCATTCCCTATTGTTTGATGTGAGTATATTCTTAAAATTTTGTTGAGAAAAAGCATCTATCAATACTGGTTCATCTGAACTCAAAAATCCACTTAATAAAAAATGAGAAGATTGGTGAGAAGCTACACTAAAACCTTCAATACTATTGGTAACAACATTCAAATTTATATTCGCTAAAATAATATCAAATATTTCCAGATCATTGGGATTATCTTTTTGAAGAAGAACAATGTCAGAACAATTATTTGTAACAAAATTTTCATTTGCGTTATTTATGCTCCATTCATCC
>JBPCQG010000330.1:0-8028 GCA_050998315.1 Chitinophagaceae bacterium | reverse complement strand
TACATGGAGGGAGCGCCTTCAGGCTCTACCCCAATAATTTTTGTTTGCGGCGAAAAGGTTTTAAAATAACTTCCTACACCGGAACATAATCCGCCACCGCCAACCGGAACAAACAAATAATCAACTTTAGATTGTTCTTCCAAAATTTCCAATGCAACAGTTCCCTGGCCTTCTATAATTTTATAATCATCGAAGGGGTGGATAAAAACCAGTTTATTTTCTTCGGTGTATTTTTTTGCTGCTATTGCACAATCTTCGTAGGAATCACCGATTAATTTTATCTCAATAAAATCTTCGCCAAACATTTTTGTTTGATTTACCTTTTGTTTTGGCGTGATAACAGGCATAAACACCACACCCTTACAATTAAGTTTTTTACAGGAGTATGCAAATCCCTGTGCATGGTTGCCGGCACTTGCACATACAACGCCACGCTGCAATTGCTCCTTCGTCAAACTGCTCATAAGGTTATAAGCACCGCGAACTTTATAAGAGCGAACCACCTGCAGGTCTTCTCTTTTTAAAAAAATATTGCACTCATACTTTTTGGATAAATTGTAATTGAGCATAAGCGGAGTTCTGTTCACAATTTTCTTAAGCCGCTCAGCAGCAGCAACAAAATTTAATGTGCCCCTATCCCCTAAGGGTGGATGCGGAGAATATTCTTTATTTATTGTTAGATTAACCATTACAAATTTTAGTTACTAACTGTTTCTATTTGTGAACTCTTGTCCTTTAACTCCCCTTTAGGGGTTGCGGGCTTTTGATTTTCGGGACGTAAGCTTCTTACTGTTTTACCAGCCTGCCACAATTCACTGTCACGTAATTCTTTTAACTCCACCTCCAGCTTTTCCCTGTAATCAGGTTTGCTATTGCTTTCTATTGAACGGGCGGCTTCTTTACCTGCTGCTACACTTTCATATAATTCAGTGAATACCGGCATCGTAGCATCACGAAACTTTTTCCACCAGTCCAATGCGCCACGCTGAGCGGTAGTAGAGCAATTTGCATACATCCAGTCCATTCCGTTTTCTGCAACAAGCGGCATTAATGATTGAGTTAGCTCTTCCACTGTTTCATTGAATGCCTCTGAGGGTGAGTGTCCTTTCTTTCTTAACACTTCAAACTGGGCTGCAAAAATTCCCTGTATCGCACCCATCAATGTTCCCCTTTCTCCGGTGAGATCAGAAAAAACTTCTTTTTTAAAATCAGTTTCAAATAAATATCCTGAACCTATAGCTATCCCTAATGCAACTACTCTTTCAAATGCTCTCCCGGTTGCATCCTGAAAAATTGCATAGCTGCTGTTTAAGCCACGTCCCTGTAAAAACATTCTGCGCAAAGAAGTGCCGGAACCTTTCGGTGCAACTAAAAAAACATCAACATCAGGTGGAGGAACAATACCTGTTTGATCGTTGTAGGTAATTCCAAATCCATGCGAAAAATATAAGGCTTTGCCGGGGGTTAAATGTTTTTTAACTGTGGGCCATAATGCTAACTGTGCAGCATCACTGAGAAGGTAACAAATAATTGTACCTCTTTGCAAAGCTTCCTCAATATCAAATAAAGTTTTGCCTTCTGTAAAACCATCACGTACAGCTTTGTCCCAGCTTTTTGAATTTTTTCTTTGGCCTACGATCACATTTATTCCATTCTCTTTTTGATTAAGCGCCTGTCCCGGACCTTGTACACCGTAACCAATAATCGTTACCACTTCATCTTTCAACACCTGTTGCGCTTTAGATAATGGGAATTCTTCACGTGTTACAACGTTTTCCTGAGTGCCGCCAAAATTTAATGTTGCCATGGTTTTATTTTTTAAGTTTTAATAATTATTTTATTTCAAATTCTTATATGTGGTTGGTGCGGACACCAACCACGGCTGCAGCGAGTAGCGTGTGATTATTCAAATTACAACAACTTACTACTTGCTACTTACTACTTGCTGCTTACTACTTGCTGCTTACTACTTGCTGCTTACTTCTTGCTACTTACTTCTTGCTACTTACTTCTTGCTACTTGCTTCTTGCTACTTGCTTCTTGCTACTTGCTATATTTACATCTTACTTCTTACTTCTCACATCACATTGTAAATACTTCATCCTGTTTATCAAGAAATTCATTCTCTACTAATTCATCACCGGGGGCTGCATGTTCGTATTCTTTTAATTTTTCGTGAAAGCCGCTGCTGGATTTTATTACAGCAACCCTTGCACTTCGTACAAACTCTATTAATCCATAGGGTTCTAAAAATTCAACAAGACGGTCTGTTTCTTCTCTGTGCCCCGTGGTTTCAAAAATGGTATAGTCCTTACGAATGGTGACAGCCCTTGCACCATATTGTCTCAACAATCTCTCTACTTTTACTTTTTCAGCAATTTCATCAGTAGGAACTTTATAGAGTGCCATCTCCTGCCATACAATTTCATCTTCGGTATTATAAAATGCTTTTAAAACATCTACCTGTTTTTCAATTTGCCGGCAAAGTTTGCGTACAACATCTTCTACTTCATTTATTACAATAGTGAACCGGTGCACACTTTCTACTTCGGTGGGAGATGTATTTAAACTGTCTACATTAATTTTCCGGCGTGAGAAAATTGTAGCGATACGGTTTAATAAACCGATCTGGTTTTCGGTGTAAACGGTGATCGTATATTCCTGCTTACTCATAATAATTATTTAAGTCTTATTTCTGAAACACTGCATCCCTGCGGCACCATAGGGAATACATTATTTTCTTTTCCCACCATCACTTCCAATAAATAAGGGCCTTTATGATCCAGCATTTCTTTCAATGCATTTTTCAATTTTTCTCTTTCGTCTACACGTTGTGCTGAAATATTGTAGGCTTTTGCGAGGGCTACAAAATCAGGGCTTTTTATATCAGTGAATGAATATCTTTTTTCATGAAATAATTCCTGCCACTGGCGAACCATTCCAAGAAATTGATTATTGAGGATAATTATTTTTACATCAACATCACTTTGCATGATCGTTCCCATTTCCTGCAAGGTCATTTGAAATCCGCCATCACCAATCACGGCTACAACAGTTCTTTCGGGTGCTCCAAATTTTGCACCTATCACGGCCGGTAATGCGAATCCCATAGTGCCTAAACCACCTGAAGTAACATTGCTTTTTGACTGGTTGAATTTCGCATAACGGCAAGCTACCATCTGGTGCTGGCCTACGTCAGTTACAATGATCGCATCGCCGCCTGTTAATTCATTAAGCAAATTGATCACTTCACCCATAGTTAAAATATCTGTTTCGGGGTGTAACTCCGGCTGAATACAGGTTTCATCTTCCTGTTTTTTATACTCACTAAATTTTTGCAGCCATTGCGGATGCACTTTTTGTTCTACCAGTGCAGTAAGTAGTGGCAATGTTTCTTTACAATCGCCCCAAACCGAAACGGTTGTTTTTACATTCTTATCAATTTCTGAAGGATCAATATCCAGGTGAATGACTTTTGCCTGCTTTGCATATTTGTCTAACCGCCCTGTTACCCGGTCATCGAAACGCATACCAATTGCTATCAACACATCACATTCGTTGGTTAATACATTTGGCCCATAATTTCCATGCATGCCCAGCATACCTACACCCAATGGATGATCGGTTGCAATTGCACTCATCCCCAAAATCGTCCATGCAGCTGGTATCCCGGCTTTCTCAATAAATTTTTGAAATTCTTTTTCTGCTTTTCCAAGAATGATACCTTGGCCAAATATCACAAATGGTTTTTCTGCCGCATTGATAAGTTTGGCTGCTTCCTCAATATATTTTTTTCTTACAATTGGTTTGGGACGATAACTGCGTATATGATCACATTTAGTGTAGCCTTCATAATTGAATTTTTGTAACTGTGCATTCTTGGTGATGTCAATCAACACCGGCCCTTGTCTTCCGCTACCGGCTATATAAAATGCTTTTGCGAGAACAGAAGGAATTTCTGTTGCATCTGTTACCTGGTAATTCCATTTAGTAACAGGAGTGGTAATATTAATAACATCAGTTTCCTGGAAAGCATCAGTTCCTAACAGGTGAGCAAACACCTGGCCTGTGATGCACACAACCGGAGTACTGTCAATCA
This sequence comes from Chitinophagaceae bacterium, assembly GCA_050998315.1. Taxonomy (GTDB): domain Bacteria; phylum Bacteroidota; class Bacteroidia; order Chitinophagales; family Chitinophagaceae; genus Ginsengibacter. Next base: position 3,929 of record JBPCQG010000330.1, on the reverse strand, counting down.
TTGCATCTGCCAAACCAGTAACCAAATTTGTTGCGCCGGGGCCGCTGGTAGCGAACACCACACCTGTTCTTCCGGAAACTCTTGCATAACCTTGTGCAGCATGAATAGCACCCTGCTCATGGCGAACAAGGATATGATTCAGTTGATCCTGGTAATCATACAATGCATCATAGATTGGCATAATTGCGCCACCGGGATAGCCAAAAATTATTTCGACATCTTCCGCAAGTAAAGCATGCATTACAGCCTGTGACCCACTCAATACCCCCTCCGCCCCCTGAAGGGGGAACCCGGCAGCTTCTTCATTTTTTTTCGGCCTCGTAATATTCTGTACTATGGACATAGAAGTATTTTTATTTTATCAGAAGGCTCGTTGCAATTTTGTTTCATAAGATCTTTGGGCTTCATCTGTTACACATCCTTCTGCTGCATTTGTAACACAAGCTGCATATTTAAATAAAACACCTTTTGTCGCTTTTAATAAAGGTTGTTTCCAGCTTCTTTTTCTTTCCTGAATTTCATCATTGTCTATTTTTAATGTCATTTTATGATTCACTGCATCCAGTTCAATAATGTCATCATCTTTTACCAATGCAATTAATCCACCCTCAAAAGCTTCAGGTGTTATATGGCCTACAACAAAGCCATGAGTGCCGCCACTGAATCTTCCATCGGTTATCAATGCAACAGATTTTCCTAAGCCTGCCCCTATGATGGCAGATGTTGGTTTCAACATCTCGGGCATACCGGGTCCTCCTTTTGGTCCTACATATCTTATAACAACAACATCTCCTTCTTTTATTTTACCTGAATCAATTCCTTCGATCAATTCATGCTCTCCATCGAATACTCTTGCAAGGCCGGTGAACTTTTCGCCTTCTTTTCCTGTGATCTTTGCAACACTTCCGCCTTCAGCAAGATTGCCATATAAAATTTGTAAATGCCCTGTTTGTTTAATTGGTTTTTCAACAGGTAAAATAATTTTTTGCGTTTCAAAATTCAATTCAGGAATATTTTCTAAATTTTCGGCAATTGTTTTTCCTGTGACAGTGAGGCAATCACCATGTAATAAATTCTGCCTTAATAAATATTTCATTACAGCAGGCACACCACCAATATTATGAAGGTCTTCCATCAAATATTTTCCACTTGGTTTTAAGTCAGCTAATACAGGTACTTTATCACTGATGATTTGAAAATCATCCTGGGTAAAAACCACATCAATACTTTTAGCCATAGCGATCAAATGCAATACTGCATTAGTACTTCCACCCAAAGCCATTATCACAGTCACAGCATTTTCAAATGCATTTCTTGTCATGATGTGGGATGGCTTTATATCTTTTTCTATAAGCAGCCGAATAGCTTTTCCGGCAGCATGGCATTCATTTTTTTTCGCCTCACTTAACGCAGGGTTCGAAGATGAATAAGGCAGGCTCATACCTAATGCTTCAATAGCGCTGGACATTGTATTAGCTGTGTACATACCACCACATGCTCCGGCGCCTGGACATGAATGCTGAACAATACCTTTGAAATCTTCCTCACTCAACTGGCCTGCAATTTTTTGGCCCAATGCTTCAAATGCAGAAACAATATTTAGATCCTGCCCCTTATAATGACCCGGAGCAATTGTACCACCGTACACCATGATGGAAGGACGATTTAATCTACCCATTGCGATGATTGAACCGGGCATATTTTTATCGCAACCCGGCAGAGCAATTAATGCATCATAATATTGTGCACCGCAAACTGTTTCTATCGAGTCTGCAATTATATCACGGCTAACCAATGAATAACGCATACCGGCAGTGCCATTGCTGATACCATCGCTAACACCAATTGTATTAAAAATTAAACCCACAAGGTCATTATCCCAAACACCTTGTTTTACAAGCTTTGCCAATTCATTCAGATGCATATTACATGTGTTGCCTTCATATCCCATGCTTACAATCCCAACCTGAGCTTTTTTAAGATCATCATCTGTTAATCCAATACCATAAAGCATTGCCTGGGCAGCAGGTTGAGTTACATCCTGTGTAATTGTTTTACTGTATTTATTGAGTGCCACACCATTCCCGTCCGACCCTGTCATCCGGGCTGGTTTCCCTAAAGAAGAAGGGGTTTGGTTGCTGATCTTACTATCGTCACTCATTAAACTTCAGTTTCAACTCTGTTAATAAAAGGTTTTCCATATAGTATTGCGGTCTTCAATTCCATACCGCTGGGGGAATTTGAGGGGGCTGTTACTTTACTTTTATATGCATCCTGTATCATTCTGCTTACTGTATCATTCCACGGTTTTGTAAATTTTACATTATCCAGGGATTCCCATCCAATCACTTCCGCAGCAGTTCCGCAATAAAATGCTGTGTCTGCTTCTTTTAATTCATCAACACTAAAATATGTTTCTTCTACCGGAATATCAAGCTCTTTACAGATTTCAATCACAGTAGCTCTTGTGATACCTGCCAAAATATTTCCCAATGCCGGCGTAAATAGTTTTCCTTCTTTCTCAAAGAAAACATTAGCTCCCGGTCCTTCTGCAACGAAGTCGTTTATATCCAATAGCAACGCCTCGTCATAACCATTCTCTTTTGCTTCCTGGCTTGCAAGAATTGAGTTTACATAATGACCTGCTGCCTTTGCCTGAATTTTAAATCCTTTGGGATTGGGCCGCTGGAAAGTGGATGTCATTACTCTTAATAATTTTTCTCCTAAAAATGGCTGCATCTGCCATACTTCAATTACGATAAACGATTTTTCATTTTTTACAAAGCTCATATTGGCAGGAGCATACACTACCGGGCGGATATAGGCATCCTGTAAACTGTTTCTTTTTAATACCTCATAAGTGGCATCTATCAATTCTTCAGTTGTCCAGCGATACGGCATATTCATGGCTTTGGCCGAATTCTTTAACCTTTCAAAATGTTCTACTGCTTTAAAAATTTTTGTTTCTTCCCAAACAGTTTTGTAAGAACGGATACCTTCAAAAACAGAATAGCCATAGTGAAGACTCTGGCTGTAGAAATCCATTTTTGCATCCGCAGCTTTTACAAATTCTCCGTTTAAATATAATATAGTGTTTTCGTTGTAATACATAATTAAATAATAGTGGATTTTCTTAATTCAATATTCTTTTTATTTAGTGATCCGGGAATTCTTCCATTTACATAATCAACTATCAGATCGCCAATTGTGGACATGAAATAAAAATTTACGGGATCAATATCTTTTGTAACCATTCCATTTTTTATAGTCCATTCAACGCCTTTTCGTACTTCTGTTGCTTCTTTAACCAGTCCCAGGTATTCGAGCATCATTGCGGCAGATAAAATTGAACCAATGGGATTGGCTATATCTTTTCCTGCAGCCTGTGGGTAAGAACCATGGATTGGCTCAAATAAAACAGACCCTGCACCAACCGATGCAGAGGGCAATAACCCCAGCGAACCACTCAGTACGCTTGCTTCATCACTAATAATATCGCCAAACATATTTTCGGTAAGAATAATGTCAAATTGTTTTGGGTTGAGAATGATCTGCATTGCAGCATTGTCTACAAACATAAAATCAACCTTTACATCAGGATATTGTAATGCGACCTCCTGAACTACTTTTCTCCAGAGCCTTGATGTTTCCAAAACGTTTGCCTTATCTACCAATGTTAGTTTTTTTCTGCGTTCGGGCTTTTGAGCAAAATGAAAAGCAAGGTGTGTTACTCTTTCAATTTCTTCCTTAGTATACATACAAACATCACTTGCTTTGGTTCCATCTTCACTTAATATTTTTTCACCGAAATAAATGCCCCCTGTTAACTCCCGAAAAATAATAAAATCAATATTTTCAAGATGGCTGCTTTTTAACGGAGATAAATAATGTAAAGATTGATAAGTTGTAACAGGACGAATGTTTGCAAA
>JBPCQG010000313.1:0-12410 GCA_050998315.1 Chitinophagaceae bacterium | reverse complement strand
TGTGAGATATTTACACATGTTGAAAACCTGGAACCTAAAATTGAGAAAGAAGAAAAAAAAGAAGTTCATAAAAAAGAAAAGATTACTGTAGATACAAGGCTTATTAATAAAGCTTTCGATATGAGTGCCAATGAAAGCAACGAAGTGTATGTTTCTACAATGGGATTGAACTTAAGAAAGTTAGACCCAAGTTTTGATTCAAGAACATATGGCTTTAAAACACTCACTCAATTATTCTCCAAACTAAGAGATTTTATAGTAGTTGATAATATTGTGAACGGTTTGAATAATCCACTCATAAAAAGAAAATAGCAAACAAAATATATTTTAGTTGATTATTTAACCATGACAGTTGGCAACATAGTTATATGTTCCGGATGCGGACTAAAACTTCCGAATAAAAATCTTCTCCTAAGTAAAGGTTATAATGCATCCGGCGAATGCAATGAATTATTTAATCAATTATCAGGATATACCCTTTCACTAAATAACATAAACTTTATTCATCAATATATTGTAGATGCTTATGGAGCACAACATGCAGGTGGTATAACAAAAAATATAAGAATTGCGTTTTCCTTAATCGGGCTTTGCCTGGCAGTTGAACACCATTATACAGGACGGCAAGTGCAACTCGTGCATATGAAAATTCCAAAACAAAATTGGGAGACGCTGGAACCTCCAAAGCAACACTCACTAATAACAGTGGCAGATGTTTTAAATGTAAATTCGGATTGGGAAAGAATTGCTGTAATTCACAATTGGACAAAATCTGTTTGGCAAAGCTGGTCATTATATCATAAATGGATAAGACAAAAAACCAAAGAATATATTTGAAAAAGAATTATTACAGTTATTTCTTAGCATCCTTCCATCCCCATAAATACCTGCAGGCATAAGTGCGGTAAGGCGCCCATTTAGATGATATCTGCAACATCTTCTCTTTCATTAATTTTTTATCTGAATTATCCAGCTTATATAATTTTGTTATTGACTGCTGAATGCCAAGATCATCAACCGCAAATACATCTTCTCTGCCTAATGTAAACATCAGTATCATTTCAACTGTCCACCTGCCAATACCTTTTATTTGTGTAAGAAGATCAATAATTTCTTCATTACTCATTTTATTTAATTTGGCATCAGTAAGATTATGTTCAACAAAAAAATTGCAAACATTGTGTACATAGCTTGCCTTGGCATTTGAAAATCCAATGCTTCGTAATGTTTCAACTGGAATTTCTAAAATTTGCTTTGCAGATGGCTCGTTCGTTTTAAATAGATTTAAGAAGCGCTGGTAAATGACCTTTGCAACTTTTGTACTTAACTGTTGGCTGATTATAGAAGAACATAAATGCAGATAAACTTTTTTGCGTGGCTGCAATACAAATGGTTGCTGCGATTCAAGAATTTTTTTAAACTTTTTATCCATTGATAAATGTAAAATGTGTTCCATAATTATTGTACTTGCCAACTTGCCCCGCCATTTTTTTCGTCTTTTACAATGATGCCTAATTTTTCAAGTTCTCCTCGAATCTTATCAGACGTTTTGTAGTCTTTTTCTTTCTTGGCCTCTTGGCGTATAGAAATTAATAACTGAATCATATTATTGAATTTCTCATAATCTTCTGCCTCTCCTGGACCAGACATTCCACTAATTCCAGGTCCAGAATAGCCGCTTGATCCCACAGGCCATTTTGTTCCAGAATAACCATATTTTATTCCCAAAATATTTTCAAGCCAGACGTTAAATGACCTTTTCACTAATTGAAAAGTTTTTAGAGAAATCCCATCAGTCCTTATATGACCATCTTTAATTCCATTGATAATGGGCACCATTTCAAAAAAATTTGCCATCACTTTTGCTGTATTAAAATCGTCATTCATAAATTCATCAAGTTCATTTATTAGCTTCACAATTTTGTCATCTAAATCTTTATCAACTAATAACTGATTATCTGACATTGATAATTTTTTCAAAATTTCATACGCTTCCCACAATCTTTTTAAACCTTTTTCTGCAGCCACTAATGCTTGACTGCTAAAATCCAAAGTACTCCGGTAATGTGATTGTAAAATAAAAAAACGAACTACCATTGGGTGAAAGGCCTGTGTGAGCAATGGATGATCGCCGCTAAACATTTCAGTAAGCTTTATAACATTATTATAGCTTTTGCCCATTTTTTTTCCGGCGATAGTAATCATATTATTATGCAGCCAGTATTTAGCAGGCATATGATGATTGCAGATAGTGCTTTGTGCAATTTCGCTTTCATGGTGAGGGAACAAAAGGTCCATGCCTCCACCGTGAATATCAAATTCAACTCCCAGGTACTTAGTAGCCATTGCAGAGCACTCAATATGCCATCCCGGGAAACCGTTTCCCCATGGGCTTTTCCAACGCATAATATGTTGTGGTGGCGCTGCTTTCCACAAAGCAAAATCCGCCTTATCTCTTTTCTCTTCCTGTCCGTCGAGGTCTCTTGTTGTTGTCATCAAATCCTCAATAACCCTTCCGCTAAGTTTGCCATAATCGTGTGATGCCGCATATTTTTTTACATCAAAATAAACCGAGCCCTGGGAAACATATCCAAAACCAGTTTCTATGATCTTTTCAATCATACTTATCTGTTCCACAATATGCCCCGTTGCGGTTGGTTCAATATTCGGATCGAGTATATTAAACTCCTTCATTGCCCAATGAAAAAGATTTGTGTATTTCTGCACCAGTTCCATAGGCTCGATTTTTTCGAGCTGAGCTTTTTTCGAGATCTTATCTTCCGCTTCCCTGCCTTCTTCTTCAAAATGTCCTGCATCAGTTATGTTACGTACATATCGCACTTTGTAACCCAGGTGCAACAGATACCGGTTTACAATATCAAAAGTTATATACGGCCTTGCATGTCCCAGGTGACTTTCACCACTAACGGTAGGTCCGCATACATACATACCTACATGACCTTTTGTTAATGATTTAAACTCTTCTTTTTTCCTTGACAGGGAGTTATAAACTTTAAGAGACATATGGTAAAATTAGAAATAAGAAATCTGAAATAGGAAATGGAGAATATTATACAGAAGTGCAACAGCAATAACTGGTGTAATGATTTGTTAAGAAGCTATACATCTATCCAAAGTTAAAAATTATTTATTTATTGGCAAACTAACATCAGCAATAATTGGAAAGTGATCGCTTAAATTATTACGATCCCTGGTAAATTGGCTTATAGTAAATATTTTATCAGTAAAAATATTATCGATCCTTAAAGTTGGAGATATATTTGAAAAGGTTCTTCCAATACCACTTCCTTTTTCAACAAAAGCATTTTGCAGCCTATCGCCTATTTTACAATATGCATAGGAGTTTGGAACATCATTAAAATCTCCGCAAACCATTACAGGATATGGACTTTTATCTATTTCCTCCCTCACTTTTTCTGCCTGGTTGGAGCGTTTTATAAAACCACGCTTTAGCTTACCGATAATACTTTTTGATTCTGATAGTGCTTCATCAGAATTTCTACGCGGATGGTATAAATATTTCAGATTATCCCGGGAAAATTTTAAAGACTGCAAATGGATATTAAATACTCTTACCGTATCATTATAGGCAACTATATCTGCATATTGAAATATTGAATTATAATCGTGAGGCGGTGCACTGATTGTTTTTTTATTAATTAGAGGGAATTTCGAAAAGATGATTATACCGAAATGATGCGACGGATCAAAATCAAACTCTGTTTCGTACGAGTAATGGTAATCTGGAAATTCCAATCGTCTCTTAAAATCGCCTAAGTAATTTATAGTCTTGTCATCATCCCCGCCAACCATTTCCTGAAAGCAGGCAATATCAGGGTGATATTGATTTATCAGTTCAAGCATTTTTTGCTTTACCTCCGGGTATGTTTTATATTCCATGATATCAAATTGGGCTACATTCCAGCTCATGATCCTTATACTGGCGGGTTGCTTTTCTATTTTAAAAGAAGAAGAAAAACGTAATGGAAATATATTCTGTACAGCTTTCCAGCAAAAAGCAACTGCCAACAATGATATGAGCATCCATACCTTTTTAGCAAATAGCCAGATAATAAAGAAGATTAAAAGTATAGTTAAAACATAGGGTAAGCTCAACGTAAATAATCCAAGGAACCACCAGTTGCCAGGATTGAAAAATTTTACATAGCTGCCCAATACAAAGCAAATAGCAGCTACAAGATTGCAGATAATTAAAAAGCTTGTGGTAACCCTTCTGAAAAATGGTTTTGCCATTACTTAATTGCTCATGTGAAAATTACTCAACCTGTCTGTCGACAGGCAGGTGTGAAAAGAAAATGCATTACGCAATTATCATATTTTTGAAATCTTCACATTTATATATCTGCTTCCCCGGCTCTTTTTAAAATATTTTTTTCTTCGTCAGTTAATAAGTGATATCCCTTCTGGTTTATTTTATCAAGTATCTCATCAATCCGTTGCTGTGTTATGTTTGATTGTTTTACAAACGGTTTTTGATTCCCTGTTTTATAAAAAACCTTCTCTTTAATTCTTTTTTTCGTTGCTGTTACTTTTTTATCAGGATTAAAAAGATTGATAAACCAGTCATAAAAACTATTCATCCACAGGCTCCAGTCGCTGCCTTTGCGTAAACTAAATACAAACATAAAACCTATAAATGCTCCGGCAAGATGTGAAATATTATACGCTGCGCTTACTCCTGCCAGTCCTGCAAAATCAATAATAATATACAATAGCGTAAGTACCCAAATAGGTATTCCGCCATTAAGCATTTTAAAAAATCTATAATCCGGGGCCAGTGTTGTTGTGGCTACAGCAATAGCCATAGTTGCTGCATTGGCGCCATGCAAAAATGACAAATTTATTGCCGGTTTTAATGGAGGCAATAAATAAATAGCTGCTACAAACGCAATAGCACCGGCTATACCTCCATAAATGTAAATGGGAATTATTTTTCTATTACCGGTAACAACTTGTAAAATAGAACCGAAAGCCCACAGCCAAAGCATATTTGTTAATATAATGAGCACGCCAAAATGAGTGAACATGTAAGTAATAACAGTCCATGGTTTTTGCGCTAATGCCGAAAGCTTAGCCGGCATAGTGAACAACGGCAATATATTACTCTCAAAACTTCCGGGAGCTGATTGTAAAATATAATAGATGATCTGAAGAAACCACACAACAATAAAAAAGATGGCATTGATAATTATTAATATCATCAATGCATTTCCTTCTGCCCACAGCGAAATTTTGCGTTTGCGAAAACCAATATATCTTTCAGAATCGCCCATAATTTGTGATGGCTATAAAGTTACATCAATATATCCCCTCTCTTGGTGAAGAAAGTTAAGTTTTAGTAAAATGTTTTTTTGTCTGTTTTGCCCCAGATAATAACTAAGATAAAGCCCATTACCATACCCCCAAGATGCGCAAAGTGAGCTATATTATCTGCGGGTCCCGGATGCAAACCTCCAAACAGATCAATAGCAGCATAAATTGCTACCATAAATTTTGCTTTAATTGGAAAAGGAAATGGAAGAATGAAAAATTTTGTTTCCGGAAATAAATATGCAAAGGCTGCAAGCAAACCCATTACAGCACCTGAAGCACCGATAGCAGGTGCCCCTACAAACATTTGTGCTACTGCTGCACCTAGTCCACATGCGAGGTAAAAGATCAAAAATCTTTTAGCTCCCCAAACTCTTTCCAGCACAGAACCGAACATCCAAAGTGCATACATATTAAATAAAATATGAAGAAATCCACCATGGGCAAACATGTGCGTTACCAGTTGGTATGGTTCAAATTGTCCGCTGTTATAAGGATACAGTGCAATCGTGTCGGTAAAATTCATTGTTTTATCCAAAAGCAATTGAGCAACAAATACCAAAGCATTTATAATGATAAGATTTAAAACTACCGGTGTTGTTTTCTGCATCGAATTTCCGTATTGAGCCATTGATAGATTTATTTAGGTTGCAATTTACTGTTTCAATTCCAATAGCACTACGCATTCAATATGATGTGTATGAGGGAACATATCCAGCGGCTGAATTTTAATAACATTATATCTTTCGCTTAGCAAATTTATATCTCTTGCCTGCGTGGCAACGTTACAACTTACGTACACAATTTTCGGCGCTGCAATCTTCAGCAATTTGTCAATCAATTTCCCGTGCATGCCTGCCCTTGGCGGATCTGTAATTATCACATCAGGCTTGCCATGGTCAGCAAAAAATGCTTCATTACAAATTTCAATTACATCGCCGGTAAAAAAATGCGCATGTTCAATCTTATTCAATAATGCATTTTCTTTCGCATCCGTAACTGATTCTTCAATTACATCTACACCAATAATTTTTTTTGACAGTCTGCTTAAAAATATTCCGATGCTCCCCGTGCCGCAATAAAGATCATATACGATCTCGTCGCCTGTTAAAGCTGCAAAACTTTTGGTAACCTCGTACAGTTTCTCTGTCTGTTCAGTATTGGTTTGAAAAAATGATTTTGGAGATAACTTAAAGTGAAATTTACCAAGTGTTTCTATTATATATCCTTTTCCTGAAAATACCTGCGGATCAAGATCATAAATACTGTCATTCCATTTTGTGTTGATGGTGTAAAGTAGCGTTGTTATTGATGGAATTTTTTCTACTAAATAATTCAATAGTTTTTTTATCTCCGCTTTATCATCATTACCAAAAACAAAATTTATCATTAGCTCCCCAGTTGTGCAATACCTGAGAATAATATTTCGTAAAAACCCTTTGTGCTCTCTAATATCATAATAAGAAAGTGCGTTTTTAATTGCATAAGCACGAATAGTATTTCGTATAAGATTGTTTATATCATCCATTAGCCAGCATTCTTTAATATCAATTATTTTATCAAAAATTCCTGGAGCATGATAGCCCAGGGCATTCTCCTGTGGGATTTGCTGTGCTTTATTTATTTCTTCTGAAGTGAGATAGCGCCTGTTACTAAAAGTGAATTCTAATTTATTACGATAGTGAATAGATTTCTCAGAACCAATAATGGGTAATACTTCAGGCAACTCCATCTTGCCGATTCTTTTTAAAATCTGTTCTGTTTCCTGCTGTTTGTATTGCAATTGTTTTTCATAGAGAAGCATCTGCCATTTGCAGCCACCGCATACTCCAAAATGAATGCAAAATGGTTCGGTTCTTTCCTTAGAATATTCAGTAAAACCTATTGCCTTACCTTCTGCCCAATCTTTTTTATTTTTTATTATTAAAATATCAGCTATATCTCCCGGCACTGCACCCTCAACAAAAATCACTTTTCCGTCAACCCTGCCAAGTGATTTGCCCTCTGAGGCATAGTCTGTTATAGGCAGATCTTTGATAACAAATTTTTTCTTTCTCATCGGGTTATTGTATAAGGGTAAAAATACTTTATACCGAAGTAAATGCGTTATTGATAAAATGTTAAGGATTTTATACGAAGCAAGCTCTTTCATTTCGTTTAGATATTTTTGCCACCATTATTTAAGTGATGAAAAAAATTTTTAGTACTCTTATTTTATTTGTTATTGCATACACGGCGAAAAGCCAATACCAGGTAACACTTCAAACACCAAATTATAAAAGCGGGCTTGCTTATCTAACTTATTATTATGGTAAAAATATCCATGTAGAGGATTCTGCGTTGGTGAATTTAAAAGGGATAGCTGTCTTTAAAAAAAATCAAAAATTACAACCGGGCATTTATTCGGTAGTTTTTCCCGGCAAAAATAAATTAATTGATTTTTTAGTAAATAAAGAACAGCTTATTTCCATAAAGGCTGACACTACTGATCTGCTAAATAAAACAACAGTTACCGGTTCAAAAGAAAATGTTCTCTTTCAGCAGTATCAAAAATTTATTGCAATTAAAGGAAAACAATTGCAAGCTGAGCAACAGGCTTACATCAACAGCAAAACAAAAACTGACTCTCTTTTACATGAAACTAATTATCAGAAGTTTAATAAAGAACTTAATCAATACAGAGAGAATACTATACAGCAATATCCCCAATCTATGCTGGCAACTTTATTTAAAAGCATGAGAGAACCGGGCTTTGCAGTTGCACATCCTGTAACAAAACAGGACTCTGTTACGAATTATGAATTTTACAAAAAACATTATTGGGATGGCATTACTTTTATGGATAACACGATTATCCGCACTCCATTCTTTCTTCCAAGAGTGGAAAAATATTTCAGGGATATTTTAGTTCCTTCTGCGGATACTATAATTAAAGAAGCCGATTATTTATTGCTGCTTGCACGTACCAATACAGAGATGTATAAATTTTTATTGAATTGGCTTACTGATGAATATATCTATCCAAAATACATGGGGCAGGATGCAGTGTTTGTTCATCTGTTTGAAAAATACCATTCAAAAGGAATTTCGAGCTGGCTGAACGAAAAACAATCAACTGCAATCTCTAACAGGGCGTATATGGTTATGTCAAATTTAATTGGAGAGAAAGCAGCAGATCTTGATATGGTTGACAGCACAGGAAAACCTTATTCCCTGTACAATGTAGATGCTAAGTATACAGTGATTTGTTTTTGGGACCCCACCTGCAGTCATTGTCGTGAAGAAATACCGAGACTTGATTCGCTTTACCGGGCAAAGTGGAAACAACAGGGGGTGAAAATTTATGGTGTATTGAGTGAAAATGAAAAAGTAAAATGGCTCCAGTTCATTAAGGAAAATAAGTTACAAGATTGGATACATGTTTATCAAACTGAAGAAACAAAAAAATCAATAACAGAATCGCAAAGACCTGGCTACAAGCAACTCTATGATATAACCCAAACACCTATATTATATTTGCTTGACAAAGAAAAGCAGATCATCGCAAAAAAATTAACGTTGCAGCAAATGGATGCACTGCTTCAAACCAAACTAAACTATCAACACACTAACTAATACTGATTTTTAAATGAAAAAAATTCTTTTATTTTTCATTGCTGCCTGTCTTACCTCATACGTGTACTCTCAAACATTATTTACTTATGGTAACAATGCTGTTAGTAAAGATGAATTTATAAGAGCTTATAATAAAAATAAAACTGCTGTTACCGATAAGGCAATGGCGCTGCGTGAATACCTGGAGTTGTATATTAAATTTAAACTGAAAGTAAAGGCAGCGAAAGATACGCGGATAGATACATTAACATCACTGGCTACTGACCTTCAAAATTTCAGAACACAAATTGAAGAAAGCTATCTTAATGATGAGAGCCAGGTAAATGCATTAACACAGGAAGCTTTTAACCGTAGCCAGGAAGATATACATGTAGCTTACCTGTTTTTTCCGTTAAAGGAGTTCAGCGATTCAATCTCAGTTGAAAGAGCTGATAAATCATTGAAAGCAAATTGGAAAGACATCGGCTTTATTACGGTTTTTAATCTTCCTTATCAATTTGAAAATATTGTATTTGGGTTAAAACCGGGAGAAGAGAGTCATCCATACCGTGCTAAAAGCGGTTATTACATTTTTAAAAATGTTGCTGAAAGAAAAGCTCTTGGCAAAATAAAAGCGGCACAAATATTAATTGCGGTGCCTGAAGATGCAAAAGAGGAAGATAAAATTAAAGCAGGGAGAATTGCCGATTCTGTTTATCGTGCATTACTAAACGGGGCTGATTTTAGTGAGGCTGCAAAAAATGTAAGCAATGATAAAATGACTTATATGGCTGGTGGATTGATGCCAGAATTTGGTGTTGGTAAATACGATCCCCAATTTGAACATACGGTGTTTGCTTTACAGAAAGACAGCGATATCACGGCGCCATTTCAAACAAAATTTGGTTATCACATTGTAAAAAGATTATCAATAACAGAAATTCCGCAGGATAAAAGCAATGACAGTTATTTGTATACTTTAAAACAACAGGTTCTGCAGGACAACAGGATCACATCTTCAAAAGAAAAATTTAAAAATGATGTTTTAAAAAAGCTGAATTACAAAAAGAATGTAACAATTAAAGAAAATGATCTCTGGAAACTGGCAGACAGTTTTGCGGTTGCAAATAAAAAAATAACTATCCCTAACCTGAATGCCAATACTATTTTATTCTCTCTCAATAATCAGAATATAAAAGTTAGTGATTGGCTTACGTTCATTAAAGACTACCGGGCTTCCGCGTCAAACAAAGGCGAATCCAGCAAAGAGTTACTGGCTAAATATGTTTCCAAAACAGCAGTGGATAATTATAAAAAAAGACTGCCTGATCTTAATCCCGAATTTAAATACCAGCTACAGGAATTTAAGGATGGTAACATATTGTTTGAAGTGATGGAACGAAATGTTTGGAACAAAGCTTCAAATGACAGCATAGGATTAAAAAATTATTACAATCAGCACAAAACAAAATACACCTGGGGCGAAAGCGCTGATGCAATTTTAATTTCCTGTTCCAATGAAAAAACGGCAAACAGTATTGCGGAGGAATTTAAAAAAGGAAAAAGTATGAGGCAAATTGCAGAAGAAAATGTATCACAGGTACAAACTGACTCCGGCAGATATGATCTTGCCCAAATACCCGCAAAGGCAAATACAAAGTTTGTTGAAGGAATGATCACAGAGCCGCTAATTAATAAAGCCGATGGCACGGCAACATTTGTAAAAATTCTAAGAATATATCCTGCCAATCAACAGCGCAGTTTTGAAGAAGCCCGCGGGTTGGTGACAAATGAATACCAAAATTTTTTAGAAGAAAAATGGATAGAACAACTCAAAAAGAAATATCCTGTTAAGGTAAATGAGAAAATTTTTCAGTCATTGCTATGATAGCATTTTTCTGTTGCCATTTTTTAACTTTTTAAATTTGGCTTTAAACTATGCTATGGCAAAGTTTTTGCCTTATTAAGGAAAAATTACTTTATACCCCTCATAATTACCGAGACTTAACCCAAAAAATACAAATGAAAAAACTATTAATTGCAACATTCACTTTTGCAATGTTTACAAATGCCAGTGCTCAATTGTATTTGCAGGGTGGTGTGAATCTTGCGAATATTACAAAAACTACGAGCGGACAAACTGAAGATAATAACATGCTGACAACATTCAATGCCGGTATATTAAGCCGCTTTGATTTATCCAAAGTTGTTGATCTGGAAACTGGTATCCTTTTTACAGGAAGAGGCTCAAAGGCAGAAACGTATTATACCAGCAGCGCTACTGACAATTATGTAATAACAAAATTCAATCCTTATTATATAGAGGTTCCATTAAATCTTGTTGTAAGAGTGCCGCTTCAAAAAACACATGGCCTTTTCTTCCATGCAGGTCCTTATGCAGCTATTGGTCTTGCAGGTAAATCAACTTCTGATTCAAAAATTCTTAGCATTAGCAGCCATTCAGAAAATGAAATCCAATACGCCAATGACAATCCATTTACTTCACGGCAGGAAGATGCTTCTTATTATAAATTGAAACGTTTTGATTTTGGTGTAAATGTTGGCGGCGGATTTGATTTGGGCAAACTATTGCTTAAAGTAAATTACGGCTATGGCTTAACAAAGATCAACTCTACTGAAAGCAATAATGCATCTGATGATAAAAATAAATACCGCACATTAAGCTTTTCTTTAGGGGTACCTATCGGAAAATAATTTTCTGTATAACCACAAGATAAGAGCTGTTCAAATTTGAGCAGCTTTTTTTGTTTACACAATCTGCTTTACGGTATTTACTATTACATGCGGCTTGCCAAGGGTATAATAATGAAGAACAGGAACGCCGGACTTTTTTAATTCTTTTGATTGCATCAAAAGCCATTCGGTGCCTACGATTTCTACATCTTTGTCTTCCTTGCATTTTAAAATTTCATTGCTTAATTCGGTGGGGATATCTACATGAAAAGTTCTTGGTAAAACAGATAATTGTTTTTTTGATGTGATCGGTTTTAAGCCCGGAATAATCGGAATATCAATTCCCGTTTCCTTACAGGCTTTTACAAAATCAAAATATTTCTTATTATCAAAAAACATCTGTGTGGTAACGTAATCAGCGCCTGCATCCACTTTAGCTTTTAAATATTTCAGATCGGTTTGCAGGTTTGGCGCTTCAAAATGTTTTTCAGGGTAGCCCGAAACACCAATACAGAACCGCGTTTTAGAGCCATCTCTTATATCCTCTTCAAGGTATATACCGCTGTTAAGATTAACAACCTGTTTTAGAAGATCGCTAGCATACCGGTGCCCGTCTATTTCCGGCTCAAACAGTGTTTCATTCTTTGCAGCATCCCCCCGGATGATCAATACATTATCAATTCCCAAAAAATCAAGATCGATCAATGCATTCTCTGTTTCCTGCTTGCTAAAGCCTCCACATATCAGGTGCGGCACCGCATCTACTTTAT
>JBPCQG010000309.1:0-6116 GCA_050998315.1 Chitinophagaceae bacterium | reverse complement strand
AAAAAACCTGAAGCATTATAAAGGGTATTTCAAAATAAGGTTATGAAAGATGAAATAGCTGTGGCATTCTTGGCAGAAGTAGTTGAGTCTTCATCTTTTTATGAGCACCGTAAATATTTTCAGAATATGGCTGCTTATAAATATGATGGGTATCAACAATATTTTGCTGGAAAGCGATTTATAGAAAGCTTTGCTTTGTGGTTAAAACGATTTAATGAGGAAGATAGGAAGATCGCATTAAAATTTATTCGCGAAAAGTTAATTTATATTTCAAATGAAGAAATGAATGCTCTGGTATCTTCTTGTTACCAGGATAAAATAAAAAATATTCTTGTCACTATAATAAGCAAAGAACAAGGTATACCTCATTATAAGATTTCGCAAATAACGAAATCTAAGGAATTTGAAGTCTTATTAAGGCAATCATTATTTTGTGGTTTAAGTGATGGAGCAAGAATTGACGTCTTTAGAAGAGCTAATCCTGGAATAATTTCACATGAACAAATTTATCAAACTTATGAGCTTTCAATGGTAAGGGCAAATAAAATGCGTGACGAATTAATTGAAGATGTAAAAAACAAGTTAGGGAATGAAATGTGTGATAATCAAAGCCGATTTAAGCTCCTTTTTTTATTAGACGATTTCTCCGCCAGTGGGTCTTCTTATCTAAAGATTAATGATGAAAAACAGTTAAAGGGAAAGGTTGCTGCTTTATATGACAGCATATATAAGGAGAATAGTGATCTGAAATCTGTTTTCGATATAGATAATTTAGAAATTCATATTATTCTCTATTTATGCACCCAGCAGGCAGAAGAAAACATAAGGTCAGTTATTCCAGAAATAACAAAAAAGTATCCAACGACTCCAGAACTACATGTATTGCATTTAATTAATCATTCAGTCAGAATTACTTCACCCCGTGATCAAGAAATTATTGATATATGTAATAAAGAGCAGTATTATGATAAAAAGATTGAAGACAAACATACTACCGGAGCAGTTAAATTATGTTATCGGAATTGTGCTTTGCCGTTAGTTCTAGAACATAATACCCCAAATAATTCCCTTTCAATTCTTTGGGCATATGAGAACTTAAATTTTGTTGGATTATTCCCTAGGATTCCAAGACATAGAGAAATATGAAAGTTGATTTTAATCCCTTTTTTTCTAGAGCTTCCGAATATATTGATCAAGACAATCGGTATATCCGCTTATTTAGTCCAGAAGTGTTGACGATTTTCAATCCTTCACAGATTTGGAACACAGTAAATATTTTGCGTAGCTCGCCTGGTGGCGGTAAAACAACTTTATTGAAGTTATTTACGCCTCGCATTCTAAAGGCTGTTGAAAAGTCTAAAGAAGAAAAATCTGTATTTGGGGAACATTGCCGGCGTATTTATGAGTCATTGAATGAATTAAACGTTTTTGATGGAGATGAATTATTAGTAATCGGATCATTACTTTCATTTAACAATGAATATGCTTCATTAGAATATTTAAAAATTGATCAGGGACAGAAAATTAGGCTATTCAATTCTTTATTAAATGTAAGAATTATTCTTTCAGTTTTACAATCAATAAGTATTGCATTTGAATTCCCTTTTCCCGAAGGCTTAGATAATGTAGAATTGCAAGTTTCCAACTCTAATTTAATACCTACGCCTTTACGAAATTTGAAAAACGGCGCTGATTTGTACAACTGGGCCTGTAATCAAGAAGAGATAATTGCCAAAGAAATTGATGCGATTTTCCCTATAAAAAATGACGAAATTATAAAAGTTGATGATCTATATGCTTTTCATTTATTTAGTCCCGGGAATGTTATTATAAGTAACAAATCTATTACGCAAAGATTTTTAGTAATGCTTGATGATGTCCACAATCTTTCATTAAATCAACGAGAATATTTTCTTAAAAAGATAGTAGATCAAAGGCCCCTTGTTAACATTTGGATTTCGGAAAGATTTAAGGCTCTTACTATGAATGAAATATTTTCAGAAGGAAATACCATCGGGCGAGATGTATTTAATATTGAGCTTGAAAACTTCTGGGCAGACAAAAGTAACTATGCAAAATTCGAAAGATTTGCCAAAGCTGTAGCAAACAAGCGTGTTGAATTGGCACTAATTGAAGATCGGCGGGAGTTTGCAAGTTTTTTACTGGAAAAAGTAGAATATTCTAATGATGAAGTTCAAACTATTATTTCAATCATTAATAATAAAATCAAAGAACAATATGGTAATGAAAGATATAAAGCAATATTAGAAACAAGAAAGACCGAAGGAGACTTACTAAATCAATTACTTGAGCTGAGATCTTTAGAAATACTTTTATTCAGAGATAAGAATAAAATGCAACAAACTTTAGATTTTGCCGAAGAACTATCTGCAGAGGAATTAGAAGAAAAAGAAGGTTCAGATGTGAAAAATGCAGCTAGATTATTTGTCAATTATATTTATAAAATTCCTTATTACTATGGTATTTCAAGCGTTTGTCGTCTTGCATCTTTTAATATTGAACAGTTTTTATTCATTTCCGGGAATTTATTTGAAGAAGTTAAGTCAAATGCCATTAAAAAGATTTCAAATAAAAACACTCTTGTAGAGATTTCCGCCAATAAGCAAGAATCAGTTATTAGAAAACTTTGTGAAACCAAATGGAAAGAATTGTCAATTAAAGTTCCAGATTATGAAGATGTTTATAAATTTTTAAATTCAATTGGTGAGTTCTGTCAAAATCAAACGTATACACCTAATGCCTGGAACTCCCCGGGTTTGAATGGTATAGCAATTTCGATGCTTGATAGAAAACATTTAAGGGATATTATTGTAAATAACCCCAATCATCCATATTATCGGCTTGCTAAAATCATTTCAATATGCATTTCTTACAACTTAGTTGATGTAAGATTAAACTATAAATGTAAAGGAGATCAATGGATGCTTATTTATTTAAATAGACTTTTTTGTGTTCATTTTAATCTACCTCTTCATAATGGCAAATTTAAAGAACAGAAATTGACGGAATTATTCTCCTGGGTATCGAGAGGATACGCAAAAAAAGAAATCAAACTTCAAATATGACTTTAAAATGGGATAACTATTTTCTACAGGAAGGCGAAAAGTGTTTGGAATTTTGGAATTCATTTTTAAAGGAAAAACAAAGAAATATCTTATACATCCTTGCTATTGGATTCGATCCTAGAACTTATAATGGATTGCAAACACTTTTCTCACTTGATGATAAGGGCGGCAAAAGAGATGTAATTGGAATAAGGTATTATTTGACTGAAAGAAAGGATGACCCTTTAGAACCTATCGTAAAATTTCACATAGATACCATAGAAGAGTTTTTAAAAAAGAAGGGCTATGCTATTCCTTTATACAAAGATTTGATATTAAGATCTTCCTCTGATACCAGTAGTGCATCAATTAATGCGGCTTCAGATATCATTGAAAGTTTAGAAGAAATAACCCAATATTCAGACATTGTGGTAGATATAAGTGCAATGCCAAGGAGTATTTTTATATCTCTATTAAACAAATTATTGGTTTTAGTTGAACATCATAATGCAGATAATCAGAATAAAATAAACTTGCATTTACTTACAACTGAAAACTCAAATTTAGATTCCAAAATAGTAGATCAAGGTGTTGAAGAAACTGCGTCCTATATTCAAGGTTTCACAATTATTGAAAAAGTCAGAACAAATGATTTTAGAAAAGTATGGATACCAATTCTTGGCGAAAACCAAAGGGATCAGTTCGTCAAAATCAGGGATTTAATTCAACCTGATGAAATTTGTCCTATACTCCCTTTCCCTTCTTTGGATCTTCGCAGAAGCGATGAATTGATTAATTATTATCAAGATGTTCTTCTGAATGACCCGGCTTTTAGCATTAATAATATTATCTATGCAGACGAAGCTAATCCTTTTCAAACTTATAGATTATTAATAGATGCGATCTCCAGGTACAAAACCTCATTTGACTTACTAAAAGGATGCAAAATTTATCTTTCGACATTGTCAAGTAAGCTACTATCAATTGGGACTTTTTTAGCTGCCTATGAAGCAAAGCTTCAAAATTTAGAAGTCGGGATTTTACATGTCGAATCAAGAGGGAATAGATTAGTTGATGGGGTTTCAATTGAGGAAGTAAAAAATATTTTAAAAGAAAACAATTTATTCGAAATTTGGTTAGCAGGGGAAGCGTATGAATAAGAAGAAAAATCTAAAAATTAATATTATTAAGGGCAACAAGCCGACCTGTACCGGTGTTGGATTATTAGCATTAGATATTGTATTAAATGGAGATAAAAAAAAACTATCTAAAACCTTTGCAGGGGGATCTTGCGGGAATGTTTTATCTATATTATCATTTCTAGGATGGAATTCATACCCCATAGCAAGATTTTCAAATACACTAGCCACAGATGAAATAATGAGCGACTTATATAAGTGGAAAGTTAAAGATGATCTTATAAATATTCACGAGACGGGAAGTACACCCATAATCATACATAGAATATTAAAAGATAAAGAACATAATATAAAACATAGGTTTGAATTTAAAATTCCCGGTACTACTAAATGGTTCCCAGGTTATAAATCTGTTCTAAAATTGCAAGTTCCTGGTATTATTGATTTACGTGAAAGTTCTAATGTATTTTACTTTGACAGAGTATCAAGAGCTGCAATTGATCTTGCCAAACATTATAAAGAAAGCGGTTCTCTTGTATTTTTTGAACCTTCGTCTTATAAAGAGGATAAACAATTTGTAGAAGCAATTTTGTTAGCGGACATAATCAAATTCTCCAGTGATAGAATGAGAAATTATTCTGAAAAATTCCCAGAGAAACAAGCATTCATAGAGATAGAAACTCTTGGAAGCGAAGGTCTAATTTATAGAACTAAAAAGTCAAATAAATATGACTGGACTTTCCTTCCCGCTATAAAACTTTCAAAAATTGCTGATAGCGTTGGAGCAGGTGATTGGTGCAGTTCTGGGATTATTCATTTTTTAGGAAGAAATGGATCACATAGCTTAAAAAATTCAACAATTGATGATATTGAAAATGCCTTAGAGTTTGGTCAATTACTTGGTGCAATGAACTGTTTGTTTGAAGGTGCTAGAGGGCTAATGTATAATTTAGATGTCCCATCCATCAATGCATATTTCTCCCGTTTACAAAAAAAAGATGAGAATTTAATATTTTATGTAGAAGATAGAGACTTTAACTCAAAGAAAGTTTCATTTTCCCAACTTATGGCAACAAAGAAATAAAGCGAGATTTCACTAAACTTATATGTTTATCTATTTGACCAATTGAAGAATTTTACCGAATAATAATCAATTCCTCTTCCGGGTTTAATCATAGCTTCAAATTCGCAGCAACTATGAAATACTTATTAATAAAAGCCTTAACCTTACTTGCATTTATATCATTTGCCCAGCAAGCAATAAAACTTGGAAGATGTAGCAAAACATGTTGGTGACTCAGTAAAGATTTGCAGTACGGTATATGGCGGGAAGTATTTGGAAACAGCGAAAGGTTCACCGACCTTTCTTAACATTGGTGGCGCTTACCCAAATGCGCCGTTAACAATTGTTATTTGGAGTGCGCTTAGAAGACAATTTAAAAATGTTCCGGAAGATTTTTATAATAACAAAGAAGTTTGTATAACAGGTAAGATTGAATTATATAAAGGTAAGCCCCAAATTGTACTATCCAATATTAATCAGATATACACTATCGAGTAGTTAAGCCGACAAGTTGTTTATTATTCCTTTTCAACTTCTGTTCTATTTTTTCATAATCACCGAGGTAAGCTGTCATTAAAGATTTCCAAAGTTTCCCATGATTTGGCACGTTTAAATGAAGCAGTTCATGAACCATTACATAGTCGCCTAATTTTTTTTCCATTGACAACAGTTCATCATTAAATGATAAAACTCCATGTGATGAACAGGAAGCCCATTTGTTTTTCATTGGTCTGATATATATTGCTTTTACATCCACTTTGATCTTATCAGCGAAGTGATGTACTCTTTCTTTAAATTCTATTTTATCTTTCCAGTGGTTCATTAATTACAGTTTAAATGCTTTAAACA
>JBPCQG010000294.1:0-15078 GCA_050998315.1 Chitinophagaceae bacterium | reverse complement strand
TAAATTTATACAATTCAAAAATTAATGGCGATAATATTCAAAGTAGTTTAGAGTCTCAACAGGTAAGCTGGTTCGGGAAACTTAATAACAGTTTTAAATTACCGAAAAATTATTCAATACAGTTTACTGCAAATTACCAAAGCAAAACTATTTTACCAGTTAACAGTGGTGGGGGTATGCGGGGCGGCGGAGGTATGATGTTTGTTGGTGGACAATTATCAACAGCAAATGGATATATAAAACCAAATTATGGATTTGATATTGCATTTAGAAAAGACTTCCTGAAAAATAATGCAGCTTCTCTTACATTAAGTGTAAATGACATTTTCAGGACCAGGGTTTACAGCACACATTCTGAATCAGTTTATTTTATTCAGGATAATATCCGTCGCAGAGATCCACAAATAGCCCGTTTAAATTTTAACTGGCGCTTTGGTAAATTTGATGTTTCTCTTTTTAAAAGAAAAAATTTAAAGGGAGAGCAGGAAGGCATGCAAAATGGAATGCAGGGAATACAACAATAATATTTGTCTGAACGATGATTTGGGGAGATTTGTTGATTAAATGGATTAGTATTATTTCTACTTAAGTTTATTGATAGTATCTTTTATTTCTTTTGCCTATAATCTTTTAATCTCCCCAAATCATGGTTCAGATTGGCTTAGTTATTGAAGGTGGTTTATGAGTAATATTATCAAAAAGGAATACTATATTTACTAACACTTAAAACAATCACACAATGAAACAGTTAACTAAAGCATTTTCTTACAGAGCAATTGTAACCATTCTAATGCTGACTTTTATGCAGGCACTAGCCTTTGCACAGGATAGCACAGGCGGTGGCAGCAGTTCATCCAGTTCTACGTCATCAACTACAACCACTACAGAAACATGGTATACGCAGCCGTGGGTATGGATTGTAGGCGGCGCTGTATTGTTATTGCTTATTGTTGCTTTAATGCGTGGCAATAGTAATTCAGATACACGTTCCGATAAGGTTACTGTAACAAAATCTGTAAAAACAGATACTGACGTTTAAAAATATTATCAATAAAAAAAGTATAGCTGCGATAATTCGTGGCTATTTTTTATTTAAGAATAGGCTTGCTATAAATTTTTTTGAATAAAAGAAAAATGTTCCTTGTTATCAGAGTGCTATCTAAAATTTTAGCTAATAAGATGGTATTGTTGGATAGAGGATTAAAGTTTTTATGTGATGATAAGCGGGTTGAATATTCTTTCCCTTTTTGCAAAACCGAATTCACTGATAAATTATCTCGTTTTCTTTTAGGAGTTCTAAGAATTCTGTGAGATAGGCTTTTGCAATAAAACATGATAAACTTATCTGCGTTTTTTGAAATAACTTTTTGATAGGCTGCACCCTGTTGTTTTAATTTTTCTAAAAAATGAATAAACTTTTCAAATGCAAATTGATATTTAATATCCGAAGAAACAGAAGTTGTGCTTTGATGTAATCTGAAATAAAACCCTTCAAAAGTAGAAGTGGCTTTATAATTTTTGGCTGTTAGATTCAACCATAATTCAAAATCAGCAAACAACAAATTTGGATATGAAGTTGGTATTCCGCTCAGGGCATTATAGTCTTTTGATCGCATCAAAAAACCTGTTCCAACAATATCAATCTTGTTTTGTAAAATTGAGTGTAAAAAATCGGCACCATTTTCAACTTCTTTCATTGGTTTACAGCTACGGATAATTTTTCCTTGGGAATTTATAAAAGCAAAATTCGTTTGGTAAAGAGTAGCGTCAGGGAATTTATTAATCAGATCATCCATCACCTTTAGATAGTCAGGCTTTAAAATATCATCATGACCAATCAGAGTTATATATTCATTTTTTGTTATCTGGAGAATTCTTCCCCAATTCTCCTCAATAGTTAATGGATTGGCTGAAGGATAGATGCAAATTCTATTGTCATTGAGTGATTCTATCCAGTGTAAAGTACCATCAGAGCTGCAATTATCCAGAACAAGCAAATTGAAATCATTCAGAGTTTGAGAGAGAATACTCTGCACACAGTGCTTTACATATTCACCGCCATTTTTTACAGGTAATATAATGCTGAACTTTTTCATTCTTCAAATAATGACTGTTATTTCAGCCTTTTCTTAAAAGCAACAATTTGGTCATGCAGTAAGGGTGAATGCGTTTTTAGATAGTATTTTAATCTATGCTTCTTCAAAAAATTAATTTTAAAAATTTCCTTTTCAACCAGCTTAAAACTTTTCTTTTCATCTGATTCTTTAAAATAATTGTACAGAAAAGATAAATGAGTAACAACCCAAAGTCCTGTAAAATTCATCATTTCTTTTTCAATCAAATGCCACGACGGCAAATGATTTAATCTTTCACCGACATATTTGGGATAATTTTTTGCCGCTGTAATTATCTGTTCATTTTGATTTCTTCCAAAATTTTCCGAATGAATAGTTTGGCAACCCAACGATTTATTAATAACCACACAACCTGAATGGGAAGCCATTATTGGCAGGTAGGCATAATCTCCCAGGAATGGCGTTCCATAATCAGGAATGCCTCCTTTTTCAATTAAGATGCTCCTGCGCACCATGCAGGTGGACCATAAATAATGCGGAAAAATTTTAAAGGAAAAAAAGCGCAATAAAAATTCATCAGCGCTATATGCTTTTTCATAATTTAGATTATGCTTATTTGATAAACACGAATTGTTTCCGATATTCAATTTATATAGTTTGGCAATTTCGGCATCCGTGCAAAACCAATCACAGCCCCCCAAATACATACCATACCCGGGATATTTTTTAGCTAATTGTAATAATGTTGAAGCCATATCAAGATAAACAGGATCATCATCTGCCATCATAACTATATATTCTCCTGTTGATCTTTGCAGACTTTTATTAAAGCTAGGCTTCATGCCAAGGTTTTCTCCGTTGGCAAAATACTTAAACCTTGCATCGTTCATTTGTAAAAGAATCGATCTGCCGCTTTCTTCCACATCATTGTCAGAAACGATTACTTCGTAATCATCAATATTTTGCCGCTGTATACTTTCTAAAGTATTTTTAAGAATTTCTCCCCGGTGGTATGTGCTTAAACAAAAACTTATTAATGGCATTTTATAGTAAATCTAGTCCGGGTTACTTAATTTTTTTTAAATACCCGGCAGGAGCTACGCTTATCAAAAGCTTATTGTCAATCATATCATCAATTACAAACTCTTTATTTTTCTGTAAAAATTCACTTACGGCGGTTTTAGGATTATTTCCAATGTCCCATGGGCGGGATTGTGAAAAATAACCTTTCGGCAGATCTTCAACTATAGTATCAAAAACTACAACATATGCCCCTAAACTTACTAATGGAGAATACAATTCCAATTCCTTTAATACATGATCATGTGTATGGTTTGAATCAAGTACAACTAATATCTTCTTTTTTCCTTCTGCATATTTTTTAACCTGTTGTATTGTTGTTTCAGCAATAGATGAGCCCTGGATCATTTTTATTCTTTTGAACATTTTATGATTCTCGATCTCCTCCCTGTTATGTTCCCGAATGTCAATATCAACACCCAACACCTCTCCGTTACCAATAAGTTCCAGCAAGGAGGCATAATATATAAGAGACCCGCCATGTGCGATGCCTGTTTCAATTATCAGATCAGGTTGTATATCCCAAATAATTTCCTGCATAGCAATCATGTCCTGGGGATACTGGATAATGGGCCTTCCCATCCAGCTAAAGTTATAAGAATACTGTGCAGAATTGGATGCATTATTAAATTGCTTAGCTGCTGCCATCAGCGCTTGATTTTGTGCATTTCCTTTAATTCTAATTTCTCTTTCTTCAACAAACTCTCTCAACTTATCACTCATCAGATAATATTTTTTTAAGTTTAGTATCGTCACCCCAAAAAGCCATTGGTTCATAATCGGCATAAGGGTAATAACCAAGATTTAAGTTTATTTTTTTTTTATTCGTTGTAAGATAATTTTCTACAAATGTTTTTACAGTAACCGGCACTCCGCTGCAGCAATTTATAATTCCATTTATCTTACTTTGAAAGGCAATTTTTATAATGTATTCAGCCACTTTGTCAATTGGTAAATAGTCCCTTAATTGCTCACCACCACTCATATTAAAAACTGCATCTCCTTTTTGTAATGCGGTTTCAAGTTGCGAAAGTAAGGAATTAGCATTTTGTCCTTTGCCATACATGTAAAACAAACGAACCCATTTTAAGTTGAAATGGTTTTTCTTTTGAAGCTTCTCTAAAAAAATTCGTAGTTTATCTTTTGCTAAGGCATAAGAATTTTTTGGATCGCTTTTCATTTCTTCAGATAAGTAGCCCTCCTTCATTCCATATTCAAAGCAGGTGCCTGTAACAACTACATTTTGTAAACCATTCTCAATTATATTTTTTAAAAACTTTGAATGAGCAGGAAGATTTTTTTCCAGGTGAAATTTTTCTTTGTAATTAGGTAATCCTTGCCATGCAAGATGTATTAACAGATCAGGTTCGCCGGCTTCAGTAAAATAGTTTTTATCTGGTTCTAAATTATCCAGGTTAAACTCAATAATTTTTATTTTATCAGGAAATTCTTTGGCTGAACTTTTATTTCTTACTGCAGCAATAATCTGATGATCATATTTTAATAATTCGTTTATTACGTGACTGCCTACAAAACCTGTTGCTCCTGTTACTAAAATTTTCATTTTAAAAAATTTCAAGTTCAGGGATTGCAACTACAAACTTGCCCCCCCATTCTTTTATGTAATCTAATTGAGCAGTAATTTCTTTTTTTAAATTCCATGGAAGAATAATAACATATCCGGGTTTAGTTTTTTTCAATTCATCTTCATCCATAACAGGAATATGACTTGCAGGCAAAAATTTGTTTTGCTTATGAGGATTTGCATCTACAACAAAATCTATGAGATCATTTTTTATTCCGCAATAATTTAAAAGCGTGTTTCCTTTGGCAGCAGCACCATAAGCAGCAACCTTTTTATTTTCTCTTTTTTGTTTAATAAGAAAATCGGTTATATCCAATTTTACTTTTAATGCTTTTTGCAGAAAGTTATTATAGAAGTCAATTGCATTCATGCCCTTTGAATATTCTTTCTGCAAAAGAGCATTTACATTTTTTGATATTTCCTGTTGTATATTTTCCTGATGTGTTGCGTATATCCGTAATGAACCTCCATGTGTCGGTATTTCTTCTACATCGAACAGTTTTAACTCCTGCGCTTCAAAGATTTGCTTTACGGTATAAAATGATAAATAAGAAAAGTGTTCATGATAAATAGTATCGAACTGGTTATTATCAACAAGCTGCATCAAATGCGGGAACTCCATTGTGATCACGCCATTTTCCTTTAGCAATACTTTCATGCCTGCAACAAAATCTACAATATCAGGAACATGTGCCAATACGTTGTTACCCAGCAACAGATCAGCCTTAATGTATTTAGATGCTAATTCTTTGGCAAGCCTTACTCCAAAAAAATCAACAACAGTTTCAATTCCTTTTTTAACTGCAACAGTAGCAGTATTTGCTGTTGGCTCTATGCCAAGTACAGGTATATTTTGTTCTTTAAAATATTGAAGAAGATAACCATCGTTACTGGCAATTTCAACAACCTGAGATTTTGTATGTAAGCCAAACCGACCGGTCATTTTTTCTGTATAATCCTTTGCATGTGCCAGCCAGCTTGTAGAAAAAGAGGAGAAATAAACATAATCATTGCTGAAAATAGCATCCGATTTTTTGTATTCATCAACCTGTACTAAAAAGCATTTATCGCATATAAAAACTTTTAGCGGATAAAATATTTCAGGCTCATTCAATTGTTCTTTGGTTAAAAAAGAATTGGATGCAGGGGAATTATTCAAATCGATAAATACATGAGTTAAAGGCGTTTTACAAAATCTGCAGTTCATTATAATATTTTTATGCCTTCAAAATTTTTAGTTAAGTAAGGATGCTCTTCATCCCTTTTGGAAATACTTGTCACCCTGTTTGGCCATTGGATATTGATTATCGGATCATCATATTTTATTCCTCCTTCAAAGCCTGGTTTATAAAATTGAGAGTGGTGATATATTAATTCGCAATTATCAGTTAATGTCTCAAATCCATGAGCAAAGCCCTGAGGAATGTAGATCATTTTTTTATTATCAGCCGAAAGATCTATTCCAAACCATTGTAAAAAAGTTGCCGAGCTTTTTCTAAGGTCAATAATTACATCAAAAACAGCTCCGGCGATACATCTCACAAGTTTTATTTCTGCAAAAGGGGGTAATTGATAATGCATTCCTCTCAACGTACCGCTTTTATTTGTAAACGAATGGTTAAGCTGCACCCATTCGCCGCTAAATCCCATTTGATAAAATTCATCCTTATCGAATGTTCTTGCAAACCACCCTCTTTCATCAGTTGTTGCAGGAATATCTATTACATAGCTTCCTTCAAGATTAGTTTCTTCAAATTTCATTTATGCTGGTAGCTTTTAATTTGTGCGATGGTATAATCAAACTGCATTTCAGATGGCTGCTTATACCAATCAATTGTCCATTGTATTGCTTCTTTGCTGTTAAGTTTTGGGCTCCAGTTTAATTCTTTTTTTGCAAGACTTATATTCAACTTTAAAATACCTGCTTCATGCGGATGTGATGTGTCGGACATATCTTTCCAGTCGCCAGAGCCCCAGCAATTGATTGACAAATCCACGAGTTCTTTTACAGTAAGATGATCTTTTTTCTTCGGTCCAAAATTGTATGAAGCAGATAATTTTTTGTCCCGATAGCTATCGGGATTAGCGAGGAGGCCCGCCAATAATAAATATCCATTTAAAGGTTCCAGTACATGTTGCCAGGGTCTTATTGCATTTGGATTTCTTACAGGAATTGACACGCCCGATTTTAAATGATTAATTATATCAGGAATTATCCTGTTCTTATTCCAGTCCCCGCCGCCTATTACATTTCCTGCTCTTGCAGTAGCTAAAGTCTTTTGATTTCGATTGGTATTGTCCCGATTGCCATCGGGACTGTGATTATTAAAAAATGATCGGCGAAAAGACTGGGCAACCAATTCGGTGCATGCCTTGCTGGCGCTGTAAGGATCGTAGCCGCCTAACCTGTTTTTTTCTTTATACAATTTATTGCGTTCCTTATTTTCATACACCTTATCTGTAGTGATCACTACAGTAGTAAATTTTTTATCCAGGTGAATAAGACTTTCCAGCAAGTTAGCAGTGCCGATGGCATTTACTTCAAAAGTTTCAGCAGGTATTTCATAAGAACGGCGAACCAAAGGTTGTGCAGCCAAATGAAAGATAAAATCCGGTTGAAATTTAATTATTTCATCCTGTAATTTTTGCTTATCTCTTATATCTGCGAATACACTTTCTATTTGTAAATGCGGGGAAACAATGTTGTAAATATCTTTTTCATTCTCAGGTTGCAAAGCATAACCTTTTAGCGACGCACCCAACAAATTCAACCAGGTTATCAACCATGCACCTTTAAAACCGGTATGACCTGTGACAAAAACTTTTTTGCCACGATAAAAATATTCAAGTGCCTTATTTACCAGACTTTCCATTTTGCTTCATTATTTTTCCATAAATCTTCCAACTCTATCTTGTCACGCAAAGCATCCATACATTTCCAAAAGCCTTTATGCCTGTAAGCAACCAGTTCGTTATTTTCGGTAAGGTTTACCAGCGGCTTATCTTCCCACATCATATTTGTCATATCTCCTTGCAGGTATTTAAAAACCTCGGGTTTTAAAACAAAAAATCCCCCATTGATCCATTTGCAATCATCGTGTGCTTTTTCCCTGAATGCTAGCACTTCTCCATTATCGTTAACTTCCATTCCTCCAAATCGTGCATCTAATTGGATAGAGGTTACAGTTGCGATCTTATCATGTTCTTTATGAAATTTTACAAGCTCTTTTAAATTTACATCACAAACACCATCTCCATAGGTTAACATAAAATCTTCGTTGCCGATATATTTTTGCACCTGTTTCAACCTGCCTGCAGTTTTAGTTTCAAGCCCCGTTTCAACCAGTGTTACTGTAAAGGCTTCTGAACTAGTGTCGTGTATCTGTACTTTATTATTTTTTAGTTCAATAGTAATATCAGAACTATGCAAAAAATAATTCATAAAATATTCTTTTATGATATAGCCTTTGTAACCAAGGCAAATGATAAAATCATTAAAGCCGAAGTGACTGTATATCTTCATTATATGCCAGATCATTGGTTTTCCGCCGATCTCCACCATTGGTTTCGGGCGGGCATCTGTTTCTTCGCTGATTCGTGTTCCTAGTCCGCCGGCAAAAATTACAACTTTCATATAGATTAATTAAAAGCAACAAAACTCAAAAATATTATATTCATTTTAAATACCGGGGTAGCTAGGGATATGTGTATTTTCTGTATTTAAAATATCCAGAAAAAGATGTAATCCGTTCCTGGCTTTCTCATCCAAAAAATAATTTATGTAAGAAGTATAATAAGATTTCATATCAAACAATTTATAAGGGTTCTCATTAACCACATTCTCTATTTGTTCTAATCCTGTCAAGTTTGCCTTATTAAAATTTTGGATAAATGATTGATCTAATTTCTTATTACTGATCCATGCAGCAAAAACAAATGGAAGCCCTGTAAATTTTTTCCATTCTAATCCCAGGTCATATTTATAGGTTGAAATTTTTCTTTGTTCCAGCGCCCTGTCTCCAATCACCAGGCCTGCGGTAGTGCCGCTTATATCTTTTCTGTAATCCTCAAAAGTAGAAATGAAAGCAGGAGCAATTTTCCAATATTGCCTTATTAATATCTTAAGCAGATCAACTGAAGTTCTGCTTTGATAATCCAATAATACTCTTTCAATTTTTTGTAGCGGAACTTCGCTGAATAAGCATACACTTCCAACTTCTCCATCACATCCAATACAATAATCTGAAATTATATAATGTTCTTTCAATTCGGGAATTATCGATACCGGAACTAATCCTACATCAATTTGATTCTCCTTAAGCATTTCTGCGATTTTTGAAGGATACTCTACAATAAGATCAACTTCATCTTTCAGTCCACCATGTTTAAAACCGTAAATAAGCGGTTTTGTATTCAGGTAGTTTACCGCACCCACTCTTATCTTTCTATCCAATACATCTAATTTAAAATTCTGCAAATTTAATGCATCAAAACAGATACTTATTAATTTAAAAAGACTTACTGCAATTTTAGAGAGGTGTCCTACACCTATAGATACTTTTATTTTTATGATAGCCATTAAAGGTGTAGGACACTTCTCCATCACTTTTACCATTTTAAAGAGCTTTGTTACTGCGATTTTTTATCTTTGATGAATGGAGCTTCTGCCACTTACTGCCATTTCACCCATTGACGGACGCTATAGAAAACAATCAGAACATCTTTCTACATATTTTTCAGAGTTTGCATTAATTAAACAAAGGGTTCTTGTTGAAGTTGAATATTTTTTTTCTCTGGCTGAAAAAAATTTTTTTGTACTTCCATCCAAAGCTAAAAATCAGTTGCAAAAGCTTGCAAATAGTTTCTCACTAATTGATGCTCAAAAAATAAAAGAGATAGAAGCAATAACCAATCATGATGTGAAGGCTGTTGAATATTTTTTAAAAGATGAATTAGAGAAATACGGTAGCGGCAGCATAAAGGAATGGATACATTTTGGTTTAACGTCGCAGGATATCAACAATACCGCCATGCCGGTGTTATGGAAGGCTGCAGTTGAAAAGGAATACTTGCCACTGATTACAGGATTGAAGAACAGTTTGGAAACTTTAGCAAAAAGCTGGAAGAATGTTGCTATGCTCGCTCATACACACGGTCAGCCGGCATCGCCTACAACTTTAGGAAAAGAGATTATGGTTTTTGCAGAAAGAATTCAAAACCAGCTTGAACAATTTAAACACATTCCTTTTACTGCAAAGTTTGGTGGGGCTACAGGAAATTTTAATGCTCATGTTGTTGCCTTTCCCAAAACTGATTGGTTAAAATTTGCTGATCAATTTGTTGAAAATAAATTAGGATTAAAGCGCCAGCAGTTTACTACACAAATAGAACATTACGATATGCTTGCTGCGCATTTTGACAATATCAAACGCATAAATACAATCTTAATTGATCTGTGCAGGGATATATGGCAATATATTTCCATGGGCTATTTCAAACAAAAAATAAATAAAAATGAAGTAGGCAGCAGTGCTATGCCGCATAAAATAAATCCTATTGATTTTGAGAATGCAGAAGGTAACCTTGGAATTGCAAATGCTTTGCTGCAACACCTTTCGGCAAAACTTCCCATTTCAAGATTGCAAAGAGACCTTACAGATTCAACTGTGATAAGAAATATTGGAGTGCCCTTTGCGCATACAATTTTATCAATGCGCTCCATTCAAAAGGGATTGAGCAAATTAATATTGAATGAACAAAAAATTAAAGAAGATCTTGATAATAACTGGGCAATTGTTGCAGAAGCTATCCAAACAATTTTGAGAAGAGAAAATTATCCCAAACCTTATGAAGCCTTAAAAGCATTGACAAGAAAGAACTCCATTTTAAATAAAGACAGCATCCATACTTTCATTAATTCACTTAAAGTTTCCTCAGCTATAAAGAAAGAATTAAAGAACATAACGCCACACAATTACATCGGCTCTTCCCCTCACTTTTAAGCATTCAACTTTATATACTTTAGCTACCTTATACGTTATCTACTCAACACTCATTTATGTATCTCACTCGTAAAATGAAACTCAATCTCAGGATTATTCCTTCTCTCGGTATTTAAGAACCATTCACCTTGGGCAAGATAGACCAAGTGCCCATTTTTATCATTCGCAATGTTTGCCTGTTTAAAACGGATAAATTCCTCAAGCTTTTTTGGATCATTGCTGGTAAGCCAGCACGCTTTATAAAACGGGAGGTTATTTAATTGAACCGAGGCACCATATTCATGCAGCAGCCGGTATTGAATAACTTCAAACTGCAACTCACCAACACAACCGATTATTTTTTTATTACCTCCAAACTGTGTGAACAATTGTGCAACACCTTCATCGGTCAACTGCAGCAATCCTTTCTCAAGCTGCTTTGTTTTCATCGGGTCTTTGTTCTGAACCTCTTTAAATATCTCAGGCGAGAAAGATGGAATACCTGTAAAATAAAAATCTTCACCTTCGGTTAATGTATCACCAATTTTAAAATTGCCCGTATCAAATAAGCCCACCACATCACCGGGATAAGCTGATTCAATTACATCTTTATCTCTTGCTAAAAAAGTATAGGGGTTGCTAAACCTTACATCTTTATCCAGCCGAACATGATGAAAATATTTATTGCGTTCAAACTTGCCGGCGCAAACTCTCAGAAAAGCGATCCTGTCTCTATGCTTGGGATCAAGATTAGCATGTATCTTAAATATAAAACCGCTGAACTTATTTTCAGTTGGCTCTACAACTCTTGTTGTTACTTTACGATGCAGTGGGAGAGGAGAGATCTGTAGAAATGTTTCCAGCAATTCCTTAACACCAAAATTATTTATAGCGCTGCCGAAAAATACAGGCGCTACTTTGCCCTGCAAGTATGGCTCTTTATCAAACTGACCATAAACACCTTCAATCAATTCCACATCTTCTCTTAATTGTCCTGCTTCTTTTTCACCGATCTTTTTTTGCAATGCATCATCATTAAGATCTTTCAAGGGCAGGTAATCTTCTTCAGTTGCTTTTTGATTTGAATTGAACAACAACAAACTCTTATCAAATAGATTATAAACACCTTTAAAATCTCTGCCCATACCAATGGGCCAGCTTAGGGGATGCAGTTTTATTTTTAATTCATTTTCAATTTCATCTAAAAGATCAAAAGGGTTTTTGCCGTCGCGGTCTAATTTATTTACGAAAACAATTACAGGCGTATCTCTCATGCTGCATACTTCCATCAATCGTCGTGTTTGTTCTTCCACGCCTTTTACGCAATCTATCACCAGCACTACGCTGTCCACCGCCGTTAATGTTCTGTAAGTGTCTTCAGCAAAGTCTTTGTGGCCGGGAGTATCCAGCAGGTTCACCAGCATGTTCTTGTACTCAAAACTCATTACTGAAGTTGCCACAGAAATTCCCCGCTGCCTTTCTATCTCCATGAAATCTGATGTAGCATGTTTTTTTATTTTGTTGCTTTTTACAGCGCCGGCCGTTTGTATGGCGCCGCCAAATAATAAAAACTTTTCGGTGAGTGTTGTCTTGCCGGCATCAGGGTGACTGATGATGGCGAATGTGCGCCGCTTGCTTATTTCATTTGCGTATTTCATAAAGTGCGCAAAGATAACTATTGAATTATGAGTTTGGGATTATGCGTTGAAATTTAAAGTTTTGGTTACCAGCTGCAGTTTCATAGCATCATCGTTGCGTCGCAATCACTTCATCGACATACCATTGGGCAGCTTGCTTATTTGGTTTGATAAATGCAATAGATTATTTTTATAATTATTATAAAGAAGATGAAAAAACTTTTATTAATTCTATTACTTGTAATTGTATCAAAATCCTATTCACAGAAAATTGCCCTTTTTGACCCTGCTTTTACAAAACCTATTATCTATACTGATAGTGTAACAGTAGAGCAAACAAAAAGTTATTTTCCAGTTTCAATAGAAAACTTTGATACATTATACGCAAGTCTTAATTATTTAAAAAATATGCTCAAAGTAAGACAGAGAGCAAAAATGCAATCCTTTGAATTTAGGGCAGGTTCAACAAATCTTACTACTAAAAGAGTACCTCATGCATATGGAGATCGTTATTCAATTATGGCAAAAACAAAAATTGGAGAAGTCGAATCTAATTTTTCAATAAGTGACTTTAATAAATCCAATGCACAAAATCTATTTAGGATTCAAAGATTAATATCCTATATGGAAACGAATAAATCTTTATTTAAAGCTCCAAATGAAATAACGCCAAAATTTTATAATGTTATTATAATTACAGATAGATAAGAAATTATATGCCTACTTACTCTTTGTAGAAAAGGTATGTAAATTTATGAGTTAGCTGTTATCAACAAAAAAAGATTTTTTGTAAAATGAAACTCTAAAAAATATTAATTTTTTCTCTTTTTCTATTTTTGGCATTGGGTATTTTAATTCCTATCGGGTTACTAGTTTTCATTAAAGACAAATCCTAGTCCCTGGTTCGTGTCTCACGAACCAGACACGAACCAAGGCATAAACAATAAAGACAAGAAGATAAATCCGGAAAAAACAATGTGTTACATCATTTCCTGTTCTAGCCAAAACCTGCGGACGGCATTCAACTGATCAAAATCTAACAATTCAATCAAGTCGTTTCTTGGCTGGTCATCTGCAAATGAAAAATGGCGTTCGGGGCCTTTTTCCGGCTTTAAAGTAAAGTCGTAGGTGTTATCACCGGTTTTATTTACGGTGACGTGAACCCCATCTTCTAAAGTGAACTTGATTGGATAATGTTCTGACATAAATATAATTTTAACCAAAGTTATAAAAGTAATTACATCGCCTCAATTGAGAAATATTCCGGTAGTTTTCGATTCCTCACCCTGCCTCATGTGTCACGAACCACTTCAATAGTATGTTTACAGGATGAAAAAAGCTTGCTGTTATAAGCGAAAATTCTACTTGGATGATAGTGAAATTATTTTCCGCACAGGTGAAATTAACCAATAACAAAAAATTATTCCCCTGGTAAAAAATTTCTTTTAAAATCTTTTTGCGTAACCAAAAGGTTTCCTAAGTTTGTAACCAAAAGGTTGCATATATGAGAAGAGATGTTTTCCAGGCAATAGCAGACCCAACAAGGAGAGAGATACTCGGCCTGTTATCAAATGAATCTTTAACCCTGAATGGTATTGCTGATAATTTTCATATAAGCAGGCCTGCGGTTTCTAAACACATTAAGATTTTAACTGAATGCGGGCTGGTTGTTATTAAGCCGCAGGGCAGGGAAAGGTATTGCGAAGTACAGATGAAACCCTTGCAGGAAGTGAATTTGTGGGTACAGCAATACAAACGCTTCTGGACAGAAAAATTTGATAGCCTTGAAAACTTTTTAGCAGCATCGGCTTCACCAATTAAAAAATGTAAAATATAAAAAAATGAAAACAGAACCATTTGTAATTGAGCGCACATTTAATGCCCCCATTAATAAAGTATGGAAAGCAATTACCGATAAAGATGATATGAAACAATGGTACTTTGACCTTGCTGAATTTAAGCCGGAAGTGGGTTTTGAATTCACATTTAAAGGAGGCAAGGATGAAGTAGAATATCTGCACCTATGTAAAATAACAGAGGTTATTCCAGGAAAAAAATTAAAACACAGCTGGAAGTACGCCGGCTTTGAAGGCATAAGCTATGTAACTTTTGAGATGTTTGAAGAAGGTAATAAAACAAGATTGAAACTTACTCACGAAAGTTTGGAAACCTTCCCTCAAAGCAACCCTGATTTCGCAAAAGAAAATTTTGTACAAGGCTGGACAGATATTATTGGGAAAAGCTTGCCGAAATTTGTGGAAACTAAATCAGATATCAAATAAAAATCAATATTATTAAAAATATGAAACTAGGGAATTATCAAAATAGAATGTTCTTCGATACACTTAGGGATAAACTGCTCGCTGCTTAACCTGCAGCAAGCAGGCAGGTTAAAAGCCGGCTACCAAAACAAAATATCAATTAGACATTGCAAAACACTAATTAATAACATTGCCGAAAATCTTGTATTGGTAGTAACTTTAAAAGAAAAAAATGGAAAACAAAGGGCTGCTTTTTATTCCTGATATAAGTGGCTTTACAAAGTTTGTGAACGAAACGGAGATCGACCATAGCCGCCTTATCATCCAGGAATTGCTGGAGATACTCATCAATGCCAACCAAATTGGGCTTGAAGTTTCTGAAATTGAAGGTGATGCAATTCTTTTTTACAAATTTGGGGAATCCCCGAACCTTGAGGAGTTGTACAAGCAGGTCGAGAA
>JBPCQG010000278.1:0-16231 GCA_050998315.1 Chitinophagaceae bacterium | reverse complement strand
TGATGGGACCACACGTGGCAGAAACCTTATGTTCAATGCAGGCACTGGTGTTGCCAATGGTTTAACTAAAGAAGAGGCATTATCATCCATCACTTTAAATGCTGCCAAAATTTTAGGCATCTCCAATAAAACAGGTTCTATTGAAACAGGAAAGGATGCAAATATTGTAATATGTGAAGGTGATATTCTGGATATGAAAAGCAGTATCATTGATTATGCTTTTATCCAGGGCAGGATGATCAATCTTAATAATAAACACACGCAACTTTACGAACGCTATAAATATAAATATGGGTTGAAGTGAGCCAATTAATAATTAGCAATTAGAAATTAGGAATTTGCTGGCTGTATTTTAAAGTATTAATAATTGCTGTTAGAATTTTGAGAAGTTCTTCGCAATCTGAAAGTAAGGAATTATATAAATTATTTTCTATAAAATTAGTATCCTTTAATAATCGCAGCCAGTATTTTGTTTCTCTTGCTTCTCTGTATGAAATATCGAGTTTTGCTTTGAAATCTTTTCTTGATGAACCTCCGACAGCTTCTTCTATATTTGCACCTATCGAAGTCCCGGCTTTTAAAACTTGTGCTGACAAATGGAATTCTTTCTTTTCTTCCTTCAAATAAATGTAGAGTTTCACAATCCTTATTGCAAACTGATATGACTTATCAACAATAATATTTTCTTTCATTGTATAAGAAGGTTCGCATTATTAATTACTAATTGCTAATTATTAATTTAAGCCTCCCTCCCATGACAGTTCTTAAATTTCTTTCCGCTACCACAAGGGCAGGGATCGTTTCTTCCGGTTTTAGGGCCTACTTTTATTGGTTCTTGTTTTATAGGTTCTGAAGGATCGTTATAATCATTTTCGTTTGAAAGATATTCAGGCCCGCCGCATGCAGATGCTCCGGCAAATTCTTCTTTGCGCTGGCGCATTTTGCTCATGTCTGTTCTTTGCTCACGGCCTTCTCTTATTTTTCCGGGTTGATTTTGTTCAACAGGAATTCCGCAATGGCACAGGAAGCTTACAATATCTTTATTCACCTGGTCATCCATTTGCTTAAAAGCATTGAATGCTTCTATCTTATAAATAACCAACGGATCTTTTTGCTCGTACCCTGCAGTCTGCACGCTATGGCGCAGATCGTCCATCGCTCTTAAATGTTCTTTCCATGCATCATCAATCAAAGCCAATGTCAGGCTACGTTCCAAAGCGTTCGTCAATTCTTCTCCGTTTGTAGCAATAGTTTTATCAAGATTTGCCAATGCCTGTATAGCTTTTTTTCCATCAGTAAATGGCACAGCAACATTTTCAATATGCGAGCCTTGTTCCTTACGGATATTTTTAATGACCGGCAAAGTTTGCTGGTTCATGGCCTGGTTTTTATGATTGTAGTGCGCTTTTGCTTCTTCATACAATCTACCTGCCAATACATGCATATCATCTTTCTCCAATTCCTCTGCTGTTATGGAAGTATCTATTCCAAAATTGAGGATAGCAGCCAATTTAAAGTCTTCGTGATCGGCTGTTTCTTTAAATGAAATTATCAGTCCTTCTGCAACGGAATAAAATGCATTATCAAGATCGAGTGCAAGCCTTTCTCCAAACAAAGCATGATTACGCTTGCCATAAATTACGGTGCGCTGCTTGTTCATTACATCATCATATTCCAACAATCTTTTTCTTATGCCGAAGTTATTTTCTTCTACTTTTTTCTGTGCTCTTTCTATGCTCTTGGAGATCATACTGTGCTGGATAACTTCACCTTCTTTATAACCCATTCTATCCATTAAAGAAGCGATCCTGTCGCTGCCAAACATTCGCATCAGGTCATCTTCAAGCGAAACAAAAAACTGTGAAGTACCCGGATCACCCTGCCTTCCGGCACGTCCACGAAGCTGCCTGTCTACACGACGGCTCTCATGTCTTTCAGTTCCTAAAATTGCAAGTCCGCCTGACGGCACAACGCCGGGACCTAATTTAATATCAGTACC
Source organism: Chitinophagaceae bacterium (assembly GCA_050998315.1). Classification (GTDB taxonomy): domain Bacteria; phylum Bacteroidota; class Bacteroidia; order Chitinophagales; family Chitinophagaceae; genus Ginsengibacter. Next base: position 14,232 of record JBPCQG010000278.1, on the reverse strand, counting down.
ACGACCAGCCATATTTGTTGCGATGGTAACACCTTGTGCAAAACCTGCTTCTGCAACTACCTGCGCTTCCCGCTGGTGTTGTTTTGCATTCAATACATTATGAGGAATGGCTTTTTGTTTCAGCATCCTGCTGAGTAATTCACTTACCTCAACTGAAGTTGTACCAACCAGGATAGGTCTTCCTGCTTCACGCATTTTTTCAACTTCCTCAATAACTGCTTTATATTTTTCTCTTTTTGTTTTGTAAACAAGATCCTGTGTATCTTTTCTTGTAACAGGCAAATTGGTGGGAATAGTTGTAACATCCAACTTATAGATATCCCAAAGTTCAGCTGCTTCAGTTTCCGCGGTACCCGTCATTCCTGCGAGCTTGTGATACATTCTGAAATAATTCTGTAGTGTAATGGTGGCGTAGGTTTGTGTAGCAGCTTCTATCTTTACATTTTCTTTTGCTTCAATGGCCTGGTGTAAGCCATCACTGTATCTTCTGCCATCCAGAATACGCCCTGTTTGTTCATCCACAATTTTTACCTGCCCTTCCATAACCACATATTCAACATCAATATCAAATAAAGTATATGCTTTTAATAATTGTTGTACTGTATGTATCCTGTCAGCTTTAATGGAATAATCATTAAGCAGCAATTCTTTTTGATGAAGTTTATCTTCTGCTGTGAGATCACTTTTTTCAATCTCGGCAAGCTTAACACCAATATCAGGTAATATAAAAAAATCAGGATCTTCGCCTGATTTTGTGATAAGAGAAATTCCTTTGTCAGTTAATTCAACCTGGTTGTTTTTTTCATCAATATGAAAAAATAATTCCTTATCAACCTCGGGCATTTTTCTTTGCTGATCGGCAAGGTAAAAATTTTCACTTTTTTGCAGTTTTACCTTAATACCCGGTTCACTTAAGAATTTTATTAATGCACTATTTTTTGGTAAGCCTCTCCAGGCCCGCATCAGGGCTAGTCCACCATCTTTTGGATCATCATTGCCGTCAGCAATTTTCTTTTTTGCTTCTATCAAAAAATTATTAGTAACTTTTTTCTGGGCATTAACTATTATTTCAATTCTTGGTTTAAGTGCAAGAAATTCCTGCTGATCACCTTTAGGCACAGGACCGGAAATGATCAATGGCGTTCTGGCATCATCAATTAAAACACTATCCACCTCATCTACCATTGCGAAGTGATGCTTACGTTGCACCATCTCGTCAGGTGAGTGAACCATGTTATCTCTTAAATAATCAAAACCAAATTCATTATTAGTTCCGTAAACAATATCAGAATTATAGGCGGCTCTGCGCTCATCGCTATTGGGATCATGTTTATCAATACAATCAACAGTTATTCCCAGCCATTCAAAAATTGTCCCGTTCCATTCACTATCCCGTCGTGCCAGGTAATCATTCACAGTTACAATATGAACACCTTCGCCAGCCAAAGCATTCAGGTAAGCAGGTAATGTAGAAACGAGGGTTTTACCTTCACCCGTTGCCATTTCAGAAATTTTTCCTGAGTGTAAAACCATACCACCAATTAGCTGTACATCGTAATGCACCATGTTCCATGTAACTTCTCCGCCGGCTGCTGTCCATGTATTTTTAAAAATAGATTTATCGCCCTCTATACGGATATAATTCTTATTAACGCTAAGGTTTCTATCTAATTCGGTTGCGGTTGAAACCAGTTCTTTATTATTTTTAAACCGGTTTGCTGTTTCTTTAACCACAGCAAATGCTTCAGGCAAAATTTGTTTCAAAATTTCTTCAATCTTTTCATCCCGGTCTTTACGCATTTTATCAACTTCCTGGTAGATAAGATCCCTTCCCGAAATATCAAGAGCGGTAAGATTTTCAGCTTCCACTTTTTTCGCTTCAATCTCTGCATCAATTTCTTCAAGATGTTTTTTTATTATTGATTTAAATTCCGGTGTTTTACCGCGGAGCTCATCATTGGTTAAAGATTGATATTGGTTAAAGAAATTGTTGATATCGACAACCAAAGGGCTTATCTTTTTTACATCTTTTTCACTCTTATTACCTCCAAACAATTTATTAAGTAAACCTGCCATATACCCGTATTATTATATTAAATATTTCTGATAAGAATTTTACTTTGTCAAATATGGTGCGGAAAAATTTCATAGCCAAAATGACAGAAAAGCAAAGGTATGAAATACTAAACTGCGAATTAGCAGATGCATGTTGTAGGATTCGTGACACTCAGATAGGAAAATCCTAAGCTTTAATTTTGGGTATGAATATGCATTTTACAATCCAAATTAAGACGTTGTAACACAATAAAATAAGCTTATTAATGTTATTAAAACTTACATCTACCATTAAATAATACTCAGTTTAAATATTACCCTACTTTAGCAGGGACTGGCTTGTATCTCCCAAATTACTTTATGAGAAATATAGTTTTACTTTTCATTATTTCTTTTTTTAGCATTCAAAATATATCGGCACAGGTAAAAGGTATCGTAGTTGATTCTGCCCTATATAAACCTGTTGAAAGAGCAGTTGTTGGGTTAGTATTGAAATCCAATATAACAGATACATCATATACCCTAACAAACGAAAAGGGAGAATATTTCTTTAAAACAGTTCCACCCTCAAATTTTTCTGTAATTATTAGGAATGTCGGTTACCGGCCGGTAGCTAAGTTTATCCCTGTGAATACTTCTGAAAAAACTATAAACCTCGGTACTGTGGTTTTGGCAAATTTATCTAAAGTATTAATTGAAATCGTTGTTGAATCTTCGCCAATAACCGTAAAAGAAGATACGATAGAATACAGAGCTGATGCATTTAAAGTAAAAGAAAATGCTGTAGTTGAAGATCTATTAAAAAAATTGCCGGGAGTGCAGGTTGATAAAGATGGAAATATTAAAGCACAGGGAAAAGTTGTAACGAAAGTTAAAGTAAATGGAAAAGATTTTTTTGGCGGTGATCCCAAAACTGCCACGAGGGAATTGCCAGCTAACATAGTAGATAAGGTTCAAATTGTTGATGATTATGGCGACCAGGCAACCATCACGGGAATTAAGGAAGGTGAACCGGCAAAAGTGATGAATATCCAATTAAAGAAAGATAAAAACACAGGATATTTCGGCAGGTTTACTGCAGGGGTTGGTAATAAAGGAAGATATCAGGGTTCAGTAAATGGAAATTATTTTAAAGACAAGCAACAGATCTCACTTTTTAGCAATTCAAATAATACCAGCCAGTCACTTTCTAATTCTGGCGGAGGCGCAAACAGGGGTATGGGAAATATGGTAAGAACAGGGCAGGACGCTAATAATATGGGTGGTGATCTGCAACTTTCTCAAAATGCAGGAGGTAGCTCCGATGGTATTACAACAACAAATTCTGTGGGAATAAATTATCGTGATGAATGGAGTAAGAGATTAACTGTGTATGGAAGTTATAGCTATAGCCATCGCAATAATTCAGGATATAAAATATCATCACAACAAAATATTTTTTCAAGCGGAACTTTCTTTAATAATCAGGATAATAATTTTAAAAACCTGGGCAAAAATCATCGCTTGTTTTTTAATGTTGAATACAATATAGATTCGTTTAATTATTTAAAGGTGAGTCCCGCTTTTTCTTACTCTTCAAATAATGGTAACAATAATTCTGTATTTAATTACTTTACAGTAAATGCTAAAACCAGCGATGGATATAATAATACTATAACAAGTTCCCACAGCCCAAACCTGAGTGGTAGTGTTTTATTTAATCATAAATTCCGTAAAAGAGGAAGAAATTTTTCATTGAATTTGAATGCAGGCTCATCGCATAATAATTCTGATCAGGATTCAAGAAACAATACAATACAGTACATATCACCGGTAACAACTTCTAACCTGTTTTTATTTAATACACAGCAAAATGATAATAATAATTATGGAATAAGATTTACCTATACTGAACCCTTATCAAAAGTTAGATTTCTCGACCTGGCTTTTTCGCATAATCTTTCTTCTGCAAAAAATGATAAGGTAGTTTATAACGTAGACCCCTCAACAGAGATAAAGTTTATTAATCCGGGTTTAAGCAATGACTATGAAAATAATTATTTCAATAACAGGGCTAATATCAGCATAAGAACAACAGAGAAAAAATATAGTTATACTTTAGGAATAAGCGTGCAACCTGTTGATCTCAGAGGGCTATCAATTACCAAAGACAGTGCTTACAAGTCAATACGAAGCGTGAATGTTTTTCCGGTTGCAAGATTTTCATATAACTTTTCCAAAACCACATCTCTCAGCGTTAATTACAGGGGTGATGCACAGCAGCCCGGTTTCAGTCAGTTGCAGGATGTTGTAGATTCTTCCAACCGGCAGTATCAAACAATAGGAAATCCTTTTTTAAAACCCTCGATAAATCACAGCCTAAACCTTTTTTACAACAATTTTAATTTTATCAGCGGAAGAGTTTTATTTACAAGTCTATCATTTAGTACTATTCAAAACCAGATCGTTAATAATACAATTAGTCTTGATGCATTGGGATCACAGCTAACCATGCCACAAAATGTAAATGGCTATTATAATGTTAGCGGGTTTTATAACTTTTCCAAACCCTATAAAAACCGCCGGTATGTTATTAGTTTTAATGGAATTTTGAATTTTAATCATAACATTAATTTGGTGGACAGTTTAAAAAATATTGGTAAAAATTGGGTAGTTGGCCAGGGATTTAATTTTGAATTTAATCACAAAGATTGGCTGGAGTTGGGTGTTGGCGCAAATTATAATCTTAATTCAATTTCCTATAGTAATGCAGGCACAAATAAAATCATCCAGCAAAATGATCAATACAGCGCATGGGTTATAAAAAGTAATATAAATATTACTATACCGAAAAATTGGATATTGAAATACGATTTTGATTATACATTAAATCAGGGCTTAACCGGCGCGGTAGGAAGAAATCCGGCAATTTTAAATGCCTCAATAGAAAAACAATTATTTAAAAAGAAGAATGGAATTATCCGGCTACAAGCATTCGATCTATTTAATCAAAATTCAAATATTACCCGCACAGTAAACGATAATTCCATAATTGACTCACGAAGCAACCGGCTTAATCGTTTTTTTATGTTATCCTTCACCTTTCGTATTCAAAAATTCAGCGGCAAACAGCCACAACAAAAAACGATGGGTAACCCTATAAAAACCGGATCTAAATAATTTCTGCCTGTAATTTTTTTAATTTATAGTTTATGAATGATGTGCATTGCGTAACCAATAATCAGACTTTCTTTTAAAATTCACTTCGCATACATCTTTTTATTAGCCCCATTAGCCTACCTTTGCACGCTGTAAATATATATTAATGAGTGGTGCCTTAAAAGAAGTTAGAAACCGGATTAAAAGTGTTCAAAGCACACAGCAAATTACCAAAGCAATGAAAATGGTAAGTGCTGCAAAACTAAGAAGGGCGCAGGATGCCATTACGCAGATGCGTCCGTATGCAAAAAAACTGCAGGAGATGCTAAGTAATATTGTAAGCAATGCAGAAGGCGATATCAGCATGAACCTTGCAACTGTAAGGCCCGTTGAAAAGGTGCTGGTAATTGTTGTAACGAGTGACAGAGGATTATGCGGAGGCTACAACAGCAATCTTATAAAATTAGCAAAGCAAACCATCCGTGAAAAATATAGCACTCAAAGCGCAAAAGGAAATGCTGAGCTCCTTCCAATGGGGAAAAAAGTGTATGACCATTTTACAAAAAATAATTTTAAAGTTGTTGATCATTACTGGAATATTTTTTTAGACATTAGTTTTGAAAATGTACAAAGAGCAGCAAAGTTTGCTATGGATGCATTTGCAAGCGGAAAAGTGGATGCCGTTGAATTAATTTACAGCGAATTTAAAAATGCTGCCACCCAAAGATTTGTTGCAGAACAATTTTTACCTGTAGCTAAGACGGAAAAAATACAGGGACAAAAGCAACAGGATTTTATTGTTGAACCTGATAAGGATATATTGATAGAAGAATTAATGCCTAAAATTTTAAACACTCAATTATATAAAGCAGTGTTAGATGCAAATGCAAGTGAGCATGGCGCCCGGATGACAGCAATGGATAAAGCAACGGAAAATGCTAATGAATTATTAAAGGCTTTAAAAATAAGTTACAACCGTGCAAGACAGGCCGCAATTACAACTGAGCTTACTGAAATTGTGAGTGGCGCAGCGGCATTGCAGGGATAAACCCCCGCCCCCTAAAGGGGTGTAAGAAAGAAAAGAATTTTAAATTTGAAATTAAATTCCCCTTTAGGGGATAGGGGCATGGAGCTTTCTCAAATCATTCCACATATTGAAGCATTAATTTTTGCGAGTGATAAACCATTGAGCACTCTCGAATTAGTGGACCTCATAAATAATGCTTTAGGTTTTATTGAAGACAAAGCAACGCTTGACCAGGTGGAATCTGCAATTGAAGCTATTCGTGAAAAATACGATTCAGAATTTTACGCTTTTGAAATGAAGGAAAGTGGAGGTGGGTGGCAATTTCTTACCAAAAAAGAATTCCATAAAACCATTGCACAACTTAATGCGGATAAATATTTAAAAAAATTATCTACAGCATCCTTGGAAACTTTATCAATCATAGCTTATAAGCAGCCCATCACAAAAAGTGAGATTGAAAATATCCGCGGCGTGAATTGTGATTATGCAGTACAAAAATTACTGGAAAAAGAACTGGTTATAATTGCCGGCAGAAAGGAAGATGCGGTTGGTAAGCCACTGATCTATACAACTTCAAAATCTTTTATGGATTATTTCGGGATAAACAGTGCTGAAGATCTTCCTAAAATAAAAGAAGTGTTGATGGAAGAACTGGTAGAAGCCACAAAAATTCATCATGAAGAATCTTCTGAGCCCAAACAGGAAAAGCCAATTGGAGAAATAGAAAACTGATCCTCATTTACATTAATACTCTTCCGCTTCTTAAATCGAAAATCCTGCTTCGCAGATCGTACATTGGAATATTGTAAATTCGCCACATGGCAAAAGTTTTATCAAACACAGAGATCGCAAACATTGCTGATGAATTTGGAACGCCGGTTTATGTGTATGATGCTGATAAAATAAAAGAGCAATACAGTAAGCTTACAACGGCATTTGGAAATACTGACACCGTTTTTTTTTACGCCTGCAAAGCATTAACTAATATTAATATCCTCCGTTACATTAAATCGCTTGGGGCAAATGTTGACTGCAGTTCTATAAATGAAGTTAAGTTGGCGTTACATGCAGGTTTTAATTCAGATAGAATTCTATACACATCTAACGGTATTGCATTTAATGAGATTGAAGAAGCGAAAGATCTTGGTGTTATCATAAATATCGACAGTCTTTCGAACCTGGGAAAATTTGGAAAAAAATTCGGACATAACTATCCCGTAGGGCTTCGCTTACGCCCTAACATTATGGCTGGCGGTCATATAAAAATTTCTACGGGTCATGAGAAAAGCAAATTTGGTATTCCGGTAGAACAAATTGATGAAATAATTTCTGTTGTTGACAAGTATAATATTTATATCAATGATCTGCATATACATACCGGCAGTGAAATAGAAAATGTTGATGTTTTTGTTAGAGGAATTGAAGTCCTTTTTGATATTATTCCGCATTTTAAAGAGTTACAGGTTATTGACCTCGGCGGAGGATTTAAAGTTCCTTATCAAAAAGGGGATACTGAAACTGATATTAATTTGCTTGCTCAAAAAGTAAAGGAATTATTTGCTTCACACCCGAATCCGGGGGGCAGGCCTTTGCAGGTATGGTTTGAGCCCGGAAAATTTTTAGTAAGTGAATCTGGCTACTTCATTACCCAAGTAAATGTGATAAAGGAAAATGTTGCCACAACATTTGTAAGTGTTGATAGCGGCTTTAATCATTTTATTCGTCCCATGTTTTATGATGCTTATCACCGCATAGAAAACATTAGTAATCCTGATGGTGAGGAAAAAACATATTCTGTAGTAGGAAATATTTGTGAGACCGACACTTTTGCTTGGGACAGGAAACTAAATGAAGTAAGAGAAGGTGATTATTTGGTTTTTTATAATGCAGGTGCTTATGGATTTCAAATGTCATCCAATTATAATTCAAGATTAAGACCTGCGGAAGTGTTGGCAGAAAATGGTAAGACAAAACTCATCAGGCAAAGAGATGTTTTTGAAGATCTTTTAAAGAATCAGGTTATATGATTTTATTAGTAACTATTATCCGATTATGTATGGGCTGAAGCCCAATAAGGATTTTGTATTTATAACTTTAGCCTTAAGGCTAGAGTTAATTAAAATTACCAAAGAGGCTTTAGCCCAGTACAAATGCTTTGTTGTAAGATAAAAATATATTGCATATGAATTCCTCAACTGAAAAATTTATAAAAATGATAAAGCATCCTGTAAAATTCAGGATGTTTTTATTTTCGAAACTACCGGCTGCATTTTTTTCAGAAGTTAGAATTACAAACATTGATGAGGAAAGCTCTGTGGTAAGTGTGCCATACAAATGGTTAACACAAAATCCCTTCAGGTCAACATATTTTGCATCACTTGCAATGGCAGCAGAAATGAGCACAGGAGTATTAGGAATGATGCATGTTTACAAACGGGCACCTTCTATCTCAATGCTGATAACAAACATGCAAGCATCTTATTTTAAAAAAGCAACTAATAAAACTTTTTTTGTTTGTGAAGCAGGCAAACAAATTCAAGCTGCAATTGAACAATCAATAGTTACAAGAGAACCCAAAAGTATTACAGTAAAATCTTCGGGGGAAAATAAAGACGGTGATTTGATAGCAGAGTTTTTATTTACATGGTCGTTTAAAGTAAAAAAGATGTAAAGATTTAATGTTTGTTACCTTCATCACTAATTATTCATTTTATAATTCTTATTTATGAAAATTGCTTTTCATGGTGCAGCCAGAACTGTAACAGGCTCCAAACATCTGCTTACCTTATCTAATGGAAAAAAATATTTACTTGATTGCGGAATGTTCCAGGGCATGGGTAAAGAAACCGATGGTTTAAACCGGGATTTTGGATTTGATGCTGCTACAGTTGATTATCTTATTTTATCTCATGCACATATTGATCATTGTGGCTTAATACCAAAGCTTGTAAAGGATGGTTTTAGCGGGAAAATATTTGCGACTCCGGCTACCAAAGACCTTGCTGCAATTTTAATGGAAGATAGTGCCGGCATACAGGAGAATGATTTAAAGTTTGTTAACAAACGAAGAGCCGCTGAGGGTTTGCCTTATCTCCACCCCCTCTACTCAACTGAAGATGCCTTAAAAGCAGTTGACCATTTTGAGACTGTAGAATATGATCAATGGTTTGCGATAGATGAAAATGTGCAGGTGATGTATAAAGATGCTGGCCACATTATAGGCAGCGCAACTGTGCATTTAAAAATAAAAGAAAATGCCCGCCTGAATGACGCAGTCGGGCAGGGAAAAGAAACACGGCTTTCTTTTTCAGGCGATGTGGGTAGGTACAGGGATGTGATATTACGATCACCTACAGAATTTCCGCAGGCAGATTATATATTATTAGAATCAACTTATGGTAACAGCTTACATGAACAGGTTTCAGGCACAACCGATCTTTTATTGGAATGGATCACCAAAACATGTTTACAGAAAAAAGGGAAATTGATAATGCCTGCTTTCAGTGTTGGCCGAACCCAGGAAATTCTATTTGCCTTAAACCAGCTGGAATCTGAAAACCGGTTACCCGATCTAACATATATTGTTGATAGCCCGTTAAGCCAGGAAGCAACCCAGGTGATAAAAAGCTATCCTCAATATTTTAATAAAACCATTCAAAGATTACTTGAGACTGATAATGATCCATTTAATTTTAAAGGAGTAAAATTTACTAAGTCAGTTGAAGAAAGTAAGCTGCTCAATTACAGCAAGGAGCCACTGGTAATTATTTCAGCAAGTGGTATGGCAGAAGCAGGAAGGGTAAAGCATCACATCAGCAATAACATTGAGAATAGCAGGAATACAATTTTACTTACTGGCTATTGCGAACCAAATTCTTTAGGCGGCAGATTAAAATTGCATCCCAAAGAAGTAAATATTTTTGGCGCCCCACATGAAGTGAATGCAGAGATAGCAGAGATAAGAAGTATGAGTGCTCATGGAGATTACAATGACCTTTGTCAGTGGCTTGCCTGCCAGGATCCGAAACAGGTAAAAAAATTATTTTTAGTTCATGGAGAATATAATGTTCAGCAAGACTTTCAGCAAAGGCTAATCAGCAAAGGTTTTTTAGATGTTGAAATTCCGGAGAGACATTTTGAAATTGGATTGACCTAATATTTTTCGCCAGGCAATGAAGGTTTCTAAAACCTTCAAGTTCTAATACAATTCTCTGATAAAAGTACCCTCTCATGAAATATGTTTTTCTCTTTCTGTTTCTTCCTGCATTTTCTTTCTCACAGCAATTATCCAAAGAAGAAATAGCAAAGTTTGAAACCCGCTCAAAGCAGGTAACAATCATTCGGGATACTTGGGGTATACCACATGTTTATGGAAAAACAGATGCTGATGCAGTGTTTGGATTATTGTATGCACAATGTGAAGATGATTTTAGAAGAGTAGAAATGAATGCGCTGGAAAATCTTGGTCGAAAATCGGAAGCAACCGGAATTGATGATGTGTATGAAGATCTTCAAATGCGATTGATATATGACTCAGTGGCTGCTATAAATGAATATAAAAAATGCCCTACATGGTTTAAAAAATTATTGGAGGCTTCTGCCGATGGAGTAAATTATTATCTCTATAAACATCCTGAAGTTAAGCCTGCTGCATTACTTCGCTTTCAGCCATGGTATGCACTTATGCGTACGAACGGGAGCATTTCTGCCACCAATACAGGTGGGGTAAGTGCGCAGGAAACAAAAAGATTTTATACAACCAATATTCTAACTCCTTATCAGGATACAACAGCTTTTATAAAAAAACCAAACGAAGAAGATTATCAAAATATTTCAGGCTCCAATGGTTTTGCTGTTGCACCATCAAAAACAAAAAACAAAAATGCAATACTTTATATCAACCCCCACGTTACTTTTTATTTTAGAAGTGAAGTACATATGGTGAGTGATGAAGGGCTGAATGCTTATGGTGCCGTTACGTGGGGGCAGTTTTTCGTTTTCCAGGGATTTAACCAGCACTGTGGATGGATGCATACATCTGGCGTTGCAGACCTTGCTGACCTGTACGAAGAAAAGATTGTAAAGAAGGATAGCCTATTATTTTATAGTTATGAAAATGCTTTGATGCCCGTAACAAGCAAAAGAATTACCATCAGCTACAAAAAAGATGATAAGATAATTTCTCAAACTTTCACTGCATATTCTACCCCTCATGGTCCAGTGATGGCAAGCCGAAATGGAAAGTGGTTGAGCCTGAAAGAAAATAACCGTTCCCTTAACGGACTAATACAATCCTGGCTAAGAACAAAAGCAAAAAACTTTTCAGAATTTGAAAAGATAATGCAGATGCGTTCCAACACATCTGACAATACAGTGTACGCAGATGATAAAGGAAACATCGCATACTGGCACGGAAATTTTATTCCAAAAAGAGATACAAAATATGATTGGTCGCAGCCGGTTGATGGAACTACCTCTGCAACCGAATGGAAGGGAACTCATGAATTGCATGAGATCGTCCGGGTTCATAATCCTTCAACCGGATGGATACAGAATTGTAACTCCACTCCATTTACAGTTTCCGGCACTGCAAGTCCTGATAAAAATAAATATCCTTCTTATATGGCACCGGATGGAGAAAATCCACGGGCTGTAAATGCCGTCCGCCTGTTAAACAATGAAAATAATTTTACATTAGATAAAATGATTGAAACTGGCTACAACACTTATCTTTCTGCTTTTGATATTTTATTACCATCGTTATTTACAGCATTATTAGTAAAGGAAGATATCGCAACGTCTTCATTAATGGAAGCTATTAATTTATTAAAATTATGGAATAGAAAATCTTCAACGGAATCTGTTGCCACAACATTGGCAATTGAATGGGCAACAAAACTTTCACAAAAAATTCCTCCTCCAAAATCAGATGAGGAAAAAACAAATTTGATAGGCAGATTGGAAGCAATGGCTAAAAATACTACAGTGATAGAAAAGATAAATCTCCTGGAAGATGTGATAAAAGATCTAAAAGCAAATTTCGGTACCTGGAAAGTAACGTGGGGTGAAATGAACCGTTACCAGCGTCTTACAGCGGATCTACAGCAAAAGTTTGATGATAACAGACCGAGTTTCCCTGTTGGTATGGCATCATCAGCATGGGGTTGTCTTCCATCCTTTAGTACCGTTAAGCCAGCTGGTTTAAAACATCGTTATGGTGTAAATGGTAATAGTTTTGTTGCTGCAGTTGAGTTTGGGAAAAAGGTAAAAGCAAAAACTGTTGTAACGGGCGGCGAAGGAATGAATCCATCATCAAAACATTTTCTTGACCAAACCCAAATGTATATTGATGGAAAATTTAAAGATGTATTGTTTTATAAAGAAGATGTATTAAAACATGTGGAAAGAAAATATCATCCGGGAAGCCCCCTCTAAATCCCGAAAAATCGGGACAGGTTCTCCGTGATGGGGAGACTTGCTAACGCACAAATCCTATATGTTGAATAGAGAATAGAACGATTAAGTGAGTGACCTTTAGATTTGTTCTTTTTCAAGTCGTTAATTGCTTTTGTTAATTCAGTTATTGCGTCAATTAATTTTTGTTCTGATGATGTGTCCATAAAATATATATAATGTATAAGAAAATAAAACAATTGCATATACTTACAGTCCGTCTTAATTTTTATTTTGTCAAATAGTCCCATTGATTGTCTGTCTTAGCATGCCGCATAATGTTCGAAGCTTTGTGCAGTTGGGGAATTGACCAACTGTCTGCCAAGAAGCTAAGATAAATTTATAATTAAAAGTTGATGATAAGAACTAAGGTTTGGCAGAATTCCATACGCCGGATATAAAGCTCAAATTTGTACTGCTGATGATTGTAATTCCGTTAATCCCCAATTGCACAAAACCTTTGTAGTAGGCTGTTGAAGTCTTATCTGAATATTCCACACAAATAAATCCGGCAATATATTTCATAAAAGAAGTATAGAGATATCCCTGCAACTTATTTTATTCTGCCACTTTCGCTTTCTAATGCTGAGCTTCTGCTACGTGGCACTTTTAAAGTGTTATCTGCAAACTTATAAGTTACGTTAAGCCTCACCTGCCTTGCTTCATAGTATCCATAACTTTTCAAATAAAAATCATTATAACTCTGTACCGAGCTGGCTTTGCTGCCCTTATAAATATCACTAAAAACCAAACGTATTGTTGCTCTATCTTTCAAAAATTTTCGTTGTATTCCTAAATCTACAACACTCATCGCCCTTGCAACATCATTTGCAGCGGCAAGTCGTTTTGAAATAAACAATGCCGATACCTCACTGGTAAATTTATAAGGCAGTTTAAATGTTTGCTGCAAGTTTAACCTGCCGGCCATCTGCTCAAGATCAAAGTTTCTAAACTTATCAAAAGAAATTTTATTACGAAGATGATAAAGCGTTCCGTTAAATGAGATCTCCCACCATTTAGCAGGGGAAACATTTTGAGTAAGAGAAACAGAGATGTTATTTTGTACTCCAAGATTTTTTTGAACCATGACAATCTTTGTCAATTCTAAAGTGTCTGTAATTCTTGCACTGTATTGGTCAGTATGAGAAAAGGCAAAACTTATAATTGTTGAGCTTTTGTATGCATACTGTAGGGATATCCGGTGGGTTAATTGCGGCTGCAGAAAAGGGTTTCCCTTCCAAAAAGAAAGCTCATCCAAAAGATAAATAAATGGATTTAGCTCCTGGTATGCCGGTCTGTCAATGCGCCGGGAATACCCAAGAGAAATTGTATGGTTATCCTTAGGTTTCACAGCTACACTAAAGGATGGAAAAAGATTTATATAATTTCTACGGATATTTTCTGTAGAATCAATTCCGTTTGAATTAAAATATAAAGCGCCGGATGAAGATGAATTTTCCAAACGCAAACCTGCCTGCATTGTCCACTTGCCAACAGTTTTTTTATAGTTAAGATAGCCACTGGAAATCTGCTCATTGAACCCGAAAGTATTCGAACGC
>JBPCQG010000237.1:0-23967 GCA_050998315.1 Chitinophagaceae bacterium | reverse complement strand
ATTACATCAAGATAAGGGATATCCGATTTTAAAATTACGTCCTTAGCAGAAGTTGAATTAACCATGCAGTCATATAAACCATGTGATATAGTATGCAGGTCAAAACCCAGGCCTGTTGTACTGTTTGCCTGCGGATCAGCATCCACCAATAAAGTTTTAAATTCTAACACGCCAAGGCTTGCTGCAAGATTTATTGCCGTAGTGGTTTTTCCAACGCCCCCCTTTTGATTTGCTATTCCTATTATCTTTGCCATGCCCCTATCCCCTAAAAGGTATTTATTTCTTTGTAATTATTTAGTTTATGTGTGTTTTCAAAAGCTATCCTTATTTCGTACATCTTACATCATACTTCAAACATTTTCTGACAGGTTGGCAAATTTACTTATTCGGTATAATATTAGGATGATAGTAATCCCCCAACTTCTAACAATAAGCTGGCTTAATAACCTTACATGTATACAATAATTTCTGCAACTAACAGGATCGGCAGTCACACTGAAAAAGTTGCAAAACAATATCAAAAATTATTAAAAGGGAAAAACATTGATTCTAAACTATTTTCTTTAAAAAATTTAAATGTGTTAGAAAAAAATTCCGATTTTTTTGAAGCAGAGAATGAATTTTTAATTCCTGCTCAAAAATTTATATTTATAATGCCGGAGTACAACGGCACATTTCCAGGGGTATTAAAAGCTATGATAGATATAAGCGATATTAAAAAATCATGGTGGTATAAAAAAGCATTATTAGTTGGGGTGTCAACCGGCAGGGCGGGTAATTTGCGTGGTATGGATCAGATCACCAGCGTATTAAATTATATGAAAATGATAGTACATCATGATAAACTACCCATTTCAGTAATTGATAAAGTGATGGATGACGATGGAACAATAACCAATAAAAATACATTGCAGGCAATCAACCAGCAATTAAATGAGTTTATAAATTTTTAGCTGCTATAACTATGCGAAGCCCAACATTTTTTTTAATTTTTCTTGCCATAACGATATTGTTGGACACTTACGTGTTCCAGGCAATTAAAATGGTGAGCCATTCTGCATCTCCCAAAACAAAAACCGTAATTTATTCCATCTATTGGGGCATTTCGATACTGGCAATAATTGGTTTTTTAATTTTTGTTTTAACAGGTCCGGATTTTCTACCAAAAAAGGTAAAAACATATTTATTTGCAACCGTTGTAGGTTTATTTTTTGGTAAATTAATTTCTGTTATTTTCTTTTTGGTTGATGATGTACGGAGATTGATTCAATGGATAGCGGGAAAATTATTTTTCAGAAATACAGAAGGAGAGCAGCTTATAGGAGATGGTATAAGCCGTTCAGCTTTTTTAAGCTGGCTTGGTTTGGCAGCAGGAGGAACGTTGTTTGGAAGCCTGGTATATGGGTTTTCAAATAAATATAATTATGAAGTACGAAGAGTAAAAATGGCATTCGATAATTTGCCTGCATCATTTACCGGCTTAAAAATTGTTCATATCAGCGATATACATTCCGGCAGCTTTACAAATAAAGATGCAGTAATGAAAGGGGTAAAAAAAATTATTGATGAGAAGGCTGATCTTATTTTATTTAGCGGCGACCTTGTGAATGACAGGGCAACAGAAATGGAAGAATACGTTGATGCATTCAGTCAATTAAAAGCACCATTAGGTGTTTATTCTACTTTTGGCAATCACGATTATGGTGATTATGTTAGCTGGCCCATTAGGGGTATAAGCAAAGAGCAAAATTTATTAAACCTTGTAAAAGTTCATGCAGATCTCGGTTGGCGATTCTTGATGAATGAGCATGTGGTGCTGGAAAAAAATGGTGAGCAAATAGCATTGCTTGGTATTGAAAACTGGAGCAACAAAGCAAGATTTCCTAAACATGGAAGAATGGATCTTGCTTATGCAGGGGCAGAAAAATATCCATTTAAAATTTTAATGAGTCACGATCCCAGCCATTGGGAAGCCCAGGTAATTCCGCAATATACTGATGTCGATCTCACATTCAGCGGGCATACTCACGGAATGCAGTTTGGTATTGAAATACCCGGATTTCACTGGAGCCCTGTTCAATATGTTTATAAACAATGGGCAGGATTGTATGAAAAAGGAAAACAAAAATTATATGTGAACCGGGGTTTTGGTTTTATCGGTTACCCGGGAAGGGTGGGGATATTGCCTGAGATAACTGTTATTGAGTTGGTGTAAAATTTTTTAGGAGCTGAAGGAAACTTAATTCTGCATTTAGTAAAACAAGAAATCATAACAGATATACAAAGAATTTAAGCAGCCAACCTTTGCAAAATTGCTTTACACGGATTTAAAGATGTTATTCTTACATCATGTTTGTTATAAAGAGGGATTGATAAAAAATCTCCTGCTTTAAGGCTGTAAACTTCATCCTCTATAGTAATATCACATGTTCCTTCCAGTATTAAAAATTTTTCCAGTTCATGCGTATGCACTTCCTGTGGTGCCATATTTTTAATCCAGATGATTGCAGTTGTAACCTCGGGAGTGTAGCCAATAATTTTTGCATGAAAATCTTTAAAGTTTTCAGAGAGCCTGATGTCGTCCCTGTTAATCCATTGATTGTAATCTGAAATTTTAGAATTTTCATTTAAAACAGGTGGAAAAGAAGGGTGCTCGCCATTTTTCAGTCTTTCAACATAATCTATCACAGCCATTAAAAAAGGCTTTATAGTCGGATCCGGAGCTACTGCGTTTTGCTTTGCATAATCTTCAATAGCTGCACTTATATTTTTTATTTCTTCACGAACCGCAATATGAGACAAAGCTATTTTTGCAATTTCTTCATTTTCTTTTTCATTAGTAACACCCAGAACATAAAGCTCCAGAATTCCGGATGCGATACAGTCTTGAATGTTTTCCATGTACCAGTTAAGAGATTTAATAATTAAGATTTATTCGATACGGGGTACGAGTTAAAAGTATAGGTAACACAAAGATGATCCCTGAATTAAATTTATTTAATACCTCTTCTCTCTCAAAGGAATTCTTTTTCTTCCACCCCCTTCATCATTGGGCCTTTTAAAGCCACTATCAGCATCGTTCATACGAACCAACCGTCCATTAAATTTTTTACCATCAATTGCTTTTATCATTTTACCTGCAACACTTTTATCTATCTCTATCCAGGCATTCATTTCGCGCAAATCTATTTTACCAAGCGTTTCTTTACTAAGATTACTTTCATCTAAAATAAATTGTAAAAAGCTTGCCTTGTAAAAACCATCCTTTGTTCCAAGGTTTATAAATAATCTTGTAAATCCATTATCCCTGGTGAATGTAGGTCTCTCTCTTCTTGAAACATCCCGGTTGATTCCTTCGGGCCTTCTTTCCCTGAAATCATTTCTTACATTCAGGTCTTCAGCATTTTTATAATATTTTAAGAAGTGATTGAACTCCAGTGCTGCCACACTTTTTAGAACGTCTTCTTTACTAATATCTGAAAACTTCTTCAGCAGGTCAGGCATATAAGTTTCATATTCTCCGTGCGAAGTATCAGCTGCCATTAGTTTATCCATGAAGTGAAAGAACTGTTTACGGCAAACATCTTTGCCGGTTGGTATATCTAACCGATGAAATTGTGCATTGGTCATTCTTTCCAACTGCTTTATTTTATAAGATTCCCTGCTGTGGCAAATGGAAATACATATGCCGCTTTTTCCTGCCCTGGCGGTACGTCCGCTGCGGTGAGTATAAACTTCCATATCATCAGGCAATTCATAATTTATAACATGGGTTATCCCTTCTACATCTATACCTCTTGCGGCGACATCAGTAGCAATTAATAATTGGATACTTTTTTGGCGGAAGCGACCCATAACTTTATCACGCTGTTGTTGTGTAAGGTCGCCATGCAAAGCTTCGATATCATAACCTTCTTTTACCAGCCTCTCTGTAACCTCCTGCGCATCTGCTTTTGTTCTTGTAAAAATAATTCCATACATCCCAGGATTAAAATCCACGAGGCGCTTTAAAGTTTCATAACGTGACTGTGCCGGAGTAATAAAATACTGGTGATCAATATTTACATTGGCAGTATTTTTTTTACCTACAGTAATCTCCTGCGGATTGCGCATAAAATTTTTAGAAATAGCTTTCACTTCCGGCGGCATAGTGGCGCTAAACATCCATGTGCTTTCACGCTTGATAGTATTTTTTAAAACAAAATCTATATCATCTCTAAAACCCATATTCAGCATTTCGTCTGCTTCATCTAACACAACATATTTTACTTTTTCAAGATCAATGGCTTTTCTTTCTATCATATCAATTAATCTGCCCGGTGTTGCAACCACAATATGCACTCCCTTTTTTAATGCCCGAATCTGCATCACAATTGAAGCGCCACCATACACAGGTTCAGCAACAGCGCTTTTCATATATTTTTTATAATCCTGCAGGTCGTTGCATATCTGTAAACACAACTCTCTTGTTGGGCACACAATCAACGCCTGCGGATATTTTTGGGTAACGTCAATTAATTGTAATAAAGGCATTCCGAACGCTGCTGTCTTACCTGTTCCTGTTTGTGCTAATCCAACAAAATCAGTAGTGCCTGATATTAATATAGGTATTGCTTTTTGTTGTATAGGTGTTGGGGTCTCAAAACCAAGGTCAGCAATGGCACGTAATAACTCATCTTTTAATCCTAATTCTTCAAATAAATTCATGAATTTCTTTTAAAATTTTAATAAGCCGCAAAGGTAGGCATTGTAATCTAAGGAGTGTGTAGTTGAGAGTTAACAGTTTGTATAAAATGGGTTAACAAAATATTACACATATTAATTTGGTTATTGCGTTATATATATAAAATTTTACATCAACTAAATTCCTTTTTATGAAAACAAAACTTATCTCGTTCGCATTCATGTTATTTATTTGTTCAGTTTCTTTTTCACAAGGATTAACTTTTGGAATTAAAGGCGGTGCAAGTATTAACAAACTCACCGGTAAATCTTTTAAAGAAGAATTTTCATTTGGATACCATGTTGGAGCTTTTGCCACTTTAGGCATGGGCAAAAAATTTAGTCTGCAACCAGAGTTTTTATTTAACCAGATAGACGTTGACACCGCTTCAAATTTCAGTGCGGTTTCCCCCAGCTTTAACAAGGTGAAAAATATCCAGCTGAAATACTTAAGTATACCTATTCTTTTTAATTATAATTTAAGTAATCTTTTTGCATTGCAGGTTGGTCCGCAATTTGGAATTTTGATCGATCAAAATGAAAATCTCTTACAGAATAGCAAAGACGCTTTTAAGAAAGGAGACCTTTCAATGATTGGTGGATTACAGTTAAAGCTTCTTAAATTCAGGGTTTATGGCAGGTATGTTATTGGATTAAGTGATATAAGTGATGTTGCGAATTCCGGCAAATGGAAGAGTCAAAGCATTCAGTTAGGTGTGGGAATTGCTTTATAATTAAGGACGAAGTACTTCAATCTCTCCTTCAGCATTTAATTTAATTATTGACGATGGTTGAGAAGACATAATATCATGTTGGCGGTGTTGAACAATATAATCAACACCGTTTTTTATTGCAGGATAGATCTCATTAAAGTTTTTTGGAAAGGATTGTCCGCTTATGTTTGCTGATGTTGATACGATTGGTTTCTTATACTTTGTGATCAATGCTTTACAAAAATCATCTTTCACAATTCTAATAGCAACCGTTCCATCGCCGCTGATTAAACCCTGTGCAATATTATTTGCATTCTCATAAATAACAGTTGTTGGATTTTTCTTTGACGATAAATAGTCAAATATTTTTTTATCCGGATCCGCTACATAATTAAAAATATCCTTTTCATCAGCAACTAATATTATCATTGATTTGCTGTCCGGTCTTTGTTTTAATGAAAAAATTTTTGCTACTGCATTATCATTGGTTGCATCACATCCTACTCCCCAGATCGTGTCAGTAGGATATAGAATTAACCCGCCCTTGCTCAATATATTTAAACAGGATGTTATATCATTATCAAAGCTGCTCACTATAAATGTTTTATTACCTCATTTGTTATTATATCTTCACTTAAATGCGTAAGGCATTTTGGTATACCGTACCGCTTACATTTATTATCCTCACAAGGCTCACATGATAATTGCCCCAGCCGGATTATTGTTTTGTTTTGATTGTATGGGGCTGTAATACTTTCATTTCCGGCACCGAATAAAACAATGGTATGTATGCCTAAAGCATTGGATAAATGCGCCGGACCGGAATCTGTCGTCAACATAACTTTTGCTGATCCGATTATGTTTACTAATTCAGGTAATGAAGTTGTGCCTGCAATATTTTGAATATTAGTTTTATCTCTTAGGGCGGAAAAAACTTCATCTACAAATTGTTTTTCACTATTACTTCCAATAAGAATAATTGGATCAACAGAGCTTTTTCTTACGCTTTCAATTATTCTTACAGCTTTTTCTTTAGGCAATCTTCTTGATGATGCTTCGGAGTTTATATTTATAATAATCTTATTTCGTTTTTGGGAAGCGGATAGTAATAAGATATTCGGCTGTTCAATTTTTTTTCCTGAATAAAACCTTAATAGGTCAATATATTGTTCTACCCGATGTTGTTGTATGTTTTTAGTGTAAGATTTTGTTAGCAAAAAAGATCGCAATTCTTTTTTATAGCCAATACGGATACCTGCTCCTGTAGCATATCCCATTAATGCGGATGAAAACGAATCCGGCAGGCTGAAATAAATTTCAAATTTTTCCTGAGCCTTTATTATTTTCCCAAAACTAAAAGTTCCTTTCAATCCTGGAAATTCCTGTTTGGAAAATATGAATTGGTTTTTTACGACAGGAAAAAAAGTAAGCAATTTTTCCAGTCCTTTTTTTATAATTACACTTATTTCTGAACCGGGGTAAACCTTTTGCAACTGTTCAATAAAAGCAGCGCTCATAATTAAATCTCCCAGCCAGTTAGGCAGGCGTACCAAAATTTTCATTGATTGCAAGTTAAAAGAAAAATGTGCAGTATAGATTTAATGTACAAGAGTGCGACGCCTGTGAAGTTGGGTAAGGATGAAATGCCCGCTACCAAAATTTTATTTAAATACCTTCGCAAAAAATTTTTGTATGAAAGAACAAGTATTGGAAGCATGGAACAACAGGGAGTTATTAAAAAATGATTCTTATTCCGATGCTGTAAAAAATGTTATTGAAGAAGTTGATAAGGGAAGGCTTCGTACCGCGATGCCCGTTGGTGATGGCTGGCAGGTTAATGAGTGGGTTAAGCAGGCGATACTTATGTATTTCGGTATTCAGCAAATGGAAACATATTCACTGCCGCCATTTGAATTTTATGATAAGATGAAATTGAAAAAAGATTATGCGTTGCTTGGCGTAAGAGCTGTTCCACATGCTGTGGCAAGATACGGTGCATACCTTGCAAAAAATGTGGTGCTGATGCCCAGCTATGTTAATATTGGCGCTTATGTGGATGAAGGAACCATGGTGGATACATGGGCAACTGTTGGCAGCTGTGCACAGATAGGAAAACACGTACACCTTAGTGGAGGCGTGGGTATTGGTGGCGTACTGGAGCCCTTGCAGGCAAGCCCGGTAATTATTGAAGATGGATGTTTTATAGGCAGCCGTTGTATAGTTGTGGAAGGTGTTAGAATTGAAAAAGAAGCTGTGCTCGGTGCCAATGTTGTATTAACTCAATCAACAAAAATTATTGATGTAAGCGGAAGTGAGCCGGTTGAAATGAAAGGAATAGTTCCTTCAAGAAGTGTTGTTATTCCCGGAAGTTATGTAAAGAAATTTCCTGCAGGAGAATATGGTGTTAGCTGCGCATTAATTATTGGTAAGCGTAAAGAAAGCACTGATAAAAAAACCAGCCTGAATGATGCGCTGAGAGATTTTAATGTGAGTGTGTAACAATATGATAGAAACAGTTAGAAAGAATAAAATTGTTTTTGGTGGTTTTGTCATCACATTTATCGGGGCGTTGTTTTTTTCTACAAAAGCAATTCTTGTAAAGCTTGCCTTTGCTAATACTCATACTGATGCAGTTACTATACTTGCTTTAAGGATGTTGTTTGCACTTCCTTTTTATGTTGCAATAGGTTTATTCACCAGCAACAAAAGATCGAATGTTTATTTTACCAGGCGACAATGGATATACATATTATTACTTGGGTTAACAGGTTATTATGTAAGCAGCCTTTGCGACTTCATTGGGTTGCAATATGTATCCGCCGGTCTTGAGCGGTTGATACTTTTTATCTACCCAACTCTTGCTGTGTTATTAAATGCAATGATCTTCAGGCAGCGTATTAACAACTATCAAAAGTTGGCAATGGTGTTAACCTATATCGGTATCGGCATTGCTTTTTGGGGAGAAATGAAAATTGATTCATCCAGCCCTAATTTTTTCCTGGGGAGCTTTTTTTGTTTTTTATGTGCAATAACATTTGCAATTTACCTGGTAGGCAGTGGTAAAATGATAGCTGAAACCGGTGCCACAAAATTTACCTCTTATGCAATGATAGCTGCTGCCGGCGGAATTTTCATTCATTATTTTGTAAGCGGCAGAACTGTTCATTATATGGATGCGAATCTATTATGGTATGGATTTGCACTGGCAATTCTTGCCACGGTGATACCAACGTTTTTAATGTCGAATGGTATTAAAAAGATCGGATCGAGTAATGCTGCAATCATTTCAAGCATCGGTCCTGTATCCACTATTCTGCAGGCGCATTTTATTTTAGGTGAAAGAATAACACTTGCACAAATTATGGGTACCGTCTTAGTTATTATAGGGGTGTTGCTGATAGGATGGCGAAGCAGGGAAATTTAATTAAAAAGATAAATTTTGGTTTTTACATTTGTAATCAAAATGCCCGGGTGGCGAAATTGGTAGACGCACTGTGTTCAGGTCGCAGCGTTCGCAAGGATGTGCTGGTTCGAATCCAGTCCCGGGCACAATACCCTTTTTAAGGGGCTTTTTTATGTCTGAAATAGTATGAATACGGATTTTCAGCGTTTATATTTTCTTTTTGTTTCCCTCACATAACCTTGCTTTCTCAATTTTGAAATCAATTGGCGCCAGGAATTATCTAATACAATAAAATAATTATTTAAACGTTAGTTTTTTCATGGCATGATTGTTCTACTTATGTAGATCTAAACCAATTTTTATTATACCTCTAAACAAATTTATGAAAACAAAACACTTAGTACTCGGCCTCATGTTATTTGCTGGCCTCATTTCATTCATGTCATGTAAAAAGACCAATGGCACTTCCACTTTACAAGTTAAATTAACAGATGCACCCGCAGATTATGATAAAGTAAACGTAGATATTCGGGAAGTAAGAGTAAACTTTAATGACGATTCCACAGGGTGGGTGTCTCTAAACACTAATGCTAAAATCTATAACCTGTTAGGACTACAAAATGGTGTAGATACTCTTTTAGCAAGTGCAATTGTGCCGACTGGTACAGTAAAAGAAATTCGGTTAATTTTAGGCAATGATAATACGGTAGTTGTCGCTGGGATATCTTATCCTTTAACAATACCAAGTGGAAGTGAATCAGGTTTAAAACTTAAAATATCTAAAACTTTAAATGCGACATTAGAAACTTTGATAGTAGATTTTGATGCTGCGCTATCTGTAAAGCAAGAAACAACAGGATATAAACTACGTCCAGTGCTGAAAATAGAATAATCTTAAAATAATTACTAAAATATAAAAACTGCCTGGTAACTACTGGCAGTTTTAATTTTATTAAAGCACTGACTACTGCTTCATTTAAACTTTACCTGAATGTAATTGTTGAATTTTTCCGAACCCGGGTTAACCAGTGCATATATAAAGCTTTGTGTTCAAAAAACAGTACCGGGCTAGGATCGTTGATGGCTGCGATCAGCGATGCGCCCGGTATTTTATAATGTCAGGCACCGGAACCAAAATGTGACACAACACTTCCTTTCTTTAGACAGTATTTAAAAATGGTAAAAGTAATTTTTTAACCAACTATCTTAAACAATTTGTAAAAACCGATGTTGAATATACCTATACCATTAGCCATCCCAGGTTATAATTATCTTTACCTGTTGAATTATTATTATGACGAGAGAAGAAAAATTTATGATGGAGGCTATTGCTCTTTCGCAAAACGGGGTAAGAAATAATGAGGGTGGTCCGTTTGGATGTATCATTGTAAAGGATGATGTAATTGTAGGCAAAGGAAATAATAAGGTCACTTCTTCTAACGATCCTACTGCACATGCCGAGGTAGTTGCTATAAGAGATGCCTGTAAAAATCTGAGAACTTTTCAACTGGAGGGTTGTGAAATCTATACTTCGTGTGAGCCATGCCCTATGTGCCTGGGTGCTATTTACTGGGCACGGCCAAAGGTGGTGTACTTTGCCAATAGCCGCCAGGATGCTGCAAACATTGGGTTTGACGATTCAATGATATATGAAGAGCTGGGCATTGATCTGGACAAGAGAAAAATTCCAATCATTAATTTAGGAAGAGAAGATGCGCTAAAAATATTTGTGGAATGGCAGAATAAGGAAGATAAAATATCTTATTGATTTCTTCCCGCCATTGTTGGTCGCCTGACCAACAACATAATATTCAAACAATAATTATATTTATAGATGTTTCAATCGAGACATCATATGCAGTTTTTTACAGCAACCAATCTTAATTGGATATGGTGTTTACAAAGTGAGTATCATAAACAAATAATAATTGAAGCAATAAGCCATAGGGTAAAAAATAATCAACTAACAGTTTATGCTTTTGTAATTATGCCCAATCATATTCATTGCATTTGGCAAATTCACGATGAACTTACCAGAGAAGCGTTTCAAAGAGATTTTATGAAGTTCACTTCGAGGAGTATTTTAAAGTTTATGCAAATGAATGATGATCCTATTCTTCAACAATTGAAAGTAAATGCGAAAGATAGACAGTATCAATTATGGGAAAGAAATTCATTAAGTGTTGATTTATTTAAAGAAGACGTGTTTATTCAAAAGTTAAATTATATTCATAATAATCCTTTGCAGCCAAAATGGAATTTAGCTATTACTCCTGAATCATATTATTATAGTAGCGCTGCCTTTTATGAAACAGAAAAGAATGATTTTGATTTTCTGACCCATTATAAGGAATGACTTTTTTGTTTGTTCTGTTGTTGGTCAGGCGACCAACAATGGCGGCTTTTAATATTTGTGGAATGGCAGAATAAGGAAGATAAAATATCTTATTGATTTTTATTCTTAATGCTTATAATTTCCGCTGCAATACTTACAGCAATTTCTTCAGGTGTTTGACTCTTAATTTGGATACCTATAGGCGAATGAATTTTTTTTAAAACATCCTCATCAATTCCTTCTTTTCTATAATCTGCAAATATTTTTTCACTTTTCTTTTTACTACCAAGCAATCCAAAATACTTAAAATTCTTATTCATCAAAGCTCTCAGTGCAATATCATCGGTGCGATATCCAAATGTCATCACCACCACATAATTATTTTCTCCGGAAGGAATAAGTTGTGATATTTCAGAATAATCTTTTACAATTGTT
Source organism: Chitinophagaceae bacterium (assembly GCA_050998315.1). Taxonomy (GTDB): domain Bacteria; phylum Bacteroidota; class Bacteroidia; order Chitinophagales; family Chitinophagaceae; genus Ginsengibacter. The sequence continues at coordinate 12,359 of JBPCQG010000237.1, read as the reverse complement.
TTCTCATGAGCATAATTATTTTTCTCAATAGTATTCAGTTGCTCCCTGTAATCAAACAAATGAATATAAAAATCCATCGTGCCCATCAACTTTGAAAAAGCCAATGCACAATGCCCGCCGCCAACTATGTATAAATGATTTTTGTAGCCTGTCTTTTCTGTATAGCTCCACTCCTCTTCAGTCTTAAAATAAAATTCAAAATCCTTGTTTGGTATTGTCTCATCAAACAAAATTCCTTTGGGAGAAAGATGTAATGTTCCGTTTTTATTTTTCTCCAGAGAAAAAATTAAATTCTCAATAGGCTTTATATCCTTTTTCTGCACTCTGTATAATACCATTGTTTGTTCGCCGGAGCATATCATCCCGCTTTGGTTTTTGCCTGCGGATTTATCGTGAATCTGTTTCCTAATTTTGGCTTCTGATAACTGATCACTTGTTACTTGTAACTGTTCCTTTGCCATCTCTACAAACTTGTGTTCCATTATTCCGCCACCAATAGAGCCTTCCATTTGCTTGTTTGCATTTACTGCCATAAAAAATCCCTTCCTGCCCGGACTGCTACCAGAGCTTTCCAATACGTATAAAAGTATTACGGGAATATTTTTGGAGGAACTATCAACAATGAATTTCCAAATTTGAATTTGTTTATTCATTACTATTTTACAAAGTATGTGGATTGATGACTTTTAATCCCGGCACTTTACTAAAGTCAGTAATGTTGCGGCTATATAAAATAAGACTATGAGTTAATGCAGTTGCAGCAATTATTGCATCAGGTAATTTTAAGTGAAAGTTTTTTCTTATCTCAATTGTTTTTAAAATTATTTTTTCTGATAAAGAATGTATTATACAATTACTAATGAAGCCTTCTAAATTATTTATTTGTTCTAAAGTTGCAGCTTGCCAGGCAAGTAATTCTATCCTGTTTATAACCGATAAATCAACTCTATTGCTTTCTAATAAACGAACTGCATTTTCCGGTAATTTATTATCTAAATAATCAATAACATAATTACTATCGGCTAAAATTCCCTGTCCCATTCGTTACGTATATCTTTAAGATGTTGCTGAAAATCTTCATATTGTTCTTTGGAGAGATTAAGTTTTCCTCTATACTTACTGATATTACCAGGCTTGAATTTTTCTGATTCATTTTCCATTTCTCCTTCTTCTTCAGTAAAAACGATAACTTCCACTTTTTTACCGATATAATTATCAGGGACGGTTAATTGCACATTATTTGATTCAGGGATTATATGTGTACGAATCATTTTAATAGATTTAATTTATCAAAGATATTCAATTACCCAAGATAAAATATTACAGTTGTAAATCTGCAACCTGTACTTTATTATGGACTTTTAGTTTTTTGGGGTACAATGCCATTAAAACTTTTTCAGGGGTTATTGGTGCAGAAAATTGTACATCTGCTGAAGGATTAAATGCTTTTATAGCATTCCGTATGGCAAAGAAAGTACCAATACCATACATCAAAGGAGGCTCCCCTACCGCCTTAGAACGAAAGATAGCGAGATTGTCTTTTTTAGTTTTTAAAAAGTGAACTTTTATTTCTTCAGGCACTGAATATATATCGGGAATCTTATATGTTGATAATGCATTCGATTTAAGTTTACCTTCTTCATCATAAATAATTTCCTCCATTGTCATCCATCCCATTCCCTGCACAATACCGCCTTCTATTTGTCCCAGGTCAACAACAGGGTTCATTGTTGTTCCAAAATCATGCACCACTTTTACCGCATCAAAAGTATAAATACCACGAAGGCAATCGAGCGTAATAATAGTGATAGCGGTGCCATATACGTGGTAAGCAAAAGGATGCCCTTTCTCTATTGTCGGATCAAAATGCACCTGCGGAGGCGCATAATGTGTAAGCTCTGACAAGTTGATCCTGCTCATATAGGCCGTCGCAATAAGGTTGCACCAGGTAAGCTCTGTTTTTTTGCTACCAATGTGAACCAGTCCTTCAGAGATTTGCATTTTATCGCACGGTTGTTTTAAAATTTTTTGTGCGATAGGTTTTAATCGTTCCAATAAATTCACGCAGGCCATCTGAACAGCCTTGCCATTCAGATCAGCTGTGGCGCTTGCTGCAGAGGGTGAAGTGTTTGCAATACGAAAAGTATTTGTTGTATGAATTTTTATTTTTGATAATGGCAATGAGAATATTGTTGCTGCTACCTGCGCCATTTTTGTATTCACACCTTGTCCCATTTCAACAGCGCCTGTACTAATGCTTATACTTCCGTCAGTATAAATATGCACCAGCGCCCGTGCCTGGTTCATAAAAGTTTTTGTAAAAGAAATTCCAAAGCAGATTGGCATAAAAGAAATTCCTTTTTTATATAACTGATTTTCATCATTGAACTTCTTTACTTGCTTCCTCAATCTTTTTACTTCATAAATATCTTCTGCTTCTTCCCAGCAATTTCTTGCTTCGCTCTCTGCTTTTTGTCCATAAGGAAATTCATCATTTGTCTCCAGCAAATTCTTCTTTTGAATTTCTGATGCATCAATGCCTAATTGTTCTGCGGCTTTCGCAATCGCTGATTCAATCACAAACATTCCCTGCGGGCCTCCAAAGCCCCTAAATGCTGTATTGGGAGGTAGATTGGTTCTGCAGCAATATGCAGTAGCTTTTACGTTGGGAACAAAGTATGAATTGGTGCAGTGAAATAAAGTTCTTTCCAATACCGCCGGAGAAAGATCTGCAGCAGCCCCTGCATTCTGGTAAAAAGTTGCTTCATACGCAATTATTTTTAAGTTTTTATTTAATCCTATTTTAAAATCAGATGAATATGGATTTCTTTTTCCCGTCATCCGCATATCTTCCATCCGGTGCAAACAATATTTTACAGGTTTTTTTAAATGATAAGTTGCCAGTGCACACAAAATTGCCCAGACGGTTGCCTGGTCTTCTTTGCCGCCAAAGCCACCACCCAAGCGGGTTACATCAACTTCTAAACGATGCATAGGGATTTTAAGCACTGCTGCCATATGCCTTTGTACTGCGGTTGGTCCCTGCGTAGATGAGTAAACTTTTATACAATCATTTTCCTGCGGAATCGTGTATGCTCCCTGTGTTTCGATGTACAAATGTTCCTGCCCATTTGTTTCTGCTATTCCTTCAAAAATATGAGCACATTTTTTCCATGCCTTATCAATGTTGCCCAAAGAAAAAGTTCTTGGTGGTATAATGAGTTGATTTTTTTCTTTGGCTTCTCTTGGGTCAGTAATTATTGGCAATGGTTCAATATCTATCTTAATACATTTTACCGCAGCTTGTGCTATTTCATTTGTTTCTGCAATAACAAAGGCAACAGGCATGCCGTTAAAATGAACTTCATCTTCTGCCAGCAATGGCTCATCGGGGACAATACCACCGATCTGGTTACCACCGGGAATATCTTTGTATGTGAATATTCTTACTACACCGGGAATTTTTTCGGCAGCAGAAAAATCAAGATTAATAATTTTCCCATGCGCTATAGGCGAGCCAAATGCAGCACCGAACAATGTTCCATGTTGCAAAGGAATATCATCCAGGTAAATGGATTCTCCTTTAACATGTGTTATGGAATCGATGTTCTGAAACCCCCTACCCCCTAAAGAGGGGGCTTGACCGCTAATGTATTTATCAGAGTGCTCCATACTTAGTAATATTTTCATCCTAAGTTCTCCCTTTAGGGAGACAGAGGGTTGGAAATAATGTAATGAAATGCGCTTTTATCAACTGGCTTAACAATAAACGCTTGTAATCTTCTGAACCCCTTGCATCACTGATAGGTGATATTTCTGATTGTGCTATTTCAATCGCTTCATCGATCATTTCTTCTGTAACTTTTTTATTATTAAAAAATGAAGATGTTTTAGCCAGGTACAATGGCACAGGACCTACCCCGCCGGCAGATAAGCCTGCTTTGGTTATTATCTTACCCTCTATTTTAAGGCTTATCCCAGAATTAACACTCGCAATATCAAGATGTGTTCGCTTACTTACTTTTTCAAAATTGAAAAGATCACTTTTGCCGGGTAGCTCAAATGATATCTGCTCAATAAATTCATCTTCTGTTTTATCCAATTGCTTATACCCTTTATAAAATTTTCTTAACGAAATTTCTCTTTTTACCAAGGTGTTTTTTCCCTCTGCACTTGCGGAGAGGGATAGGGTAAGGTGAGTATCCAAAGCCAAAAACATTATAGTAAAATCTCCAATGGGAGATGCATTTACAAAGTTGCCTGCAATAGTTGCAATATTTCTTATGGGTGTGGATGAAATCAATTTGGCCACTTTCTTAAAATCAGGAAAAGCATCTTTAATAATTTTTGATTCCATTAAATCGGTAATTGTTACTGATGCTCCCATTATGCATTTATTTCCAGCCTTACTTATCCCATTCAATTCATTTTTATTGAATAGGAAATTAATATCGGAAACCACCATTTTTTCATGCTGCTGAACATAGAGGTCTGTACCCCCTCCTAAATATTTTTTTTGAATACCCGTTTGAATTTCCATTCCATTTGTTTTTGAACTCAATTCAAGCAATCTTTTTTTAATGCCGGTAAAATATTCGGGCAAAATAGAAGTTGAAGTGACGTACTCAGTAACATCACTATTATTCTTTTGCATCAGTGCGGCTATATTTTTTGCTGCTCTTTGTATGGATTTATATCCTGTACATCTGCAAATGTTTCCGTCAATGGAAGCAATAGCATTTTCATAATTCTTGTCATCTTCACTTAGGCAAAAACCTGCAAGAGAAACTACAAAACCAGGTGTGCAAAAGCCACACTGCGTTGCGCCTTCATCATACATTGCCTGTTGAACAGGATTTAATTTTTCATTGACCTGTCCCGATACTTCGGGATTTAACCCTTCTACAGTAACAACATGCTTACCATTAATATTTCCTAAAGCAGTAAGGCAGGAAGTTACACTCCGGTACCTTCACTTATCGTCAATTATTTCTCCAATCAAAACGGTACAGGCGCCGCAATCTCCCTCCCGGCAACCTATCTTTGTGCCCATAAGATGTTTGTGGTAACGGATAAAATCAAGCAGTAACTCACCGGCAGGCAAACCCGCAGAAATTTCTTTATCATTAAGAATAAAATGAATCAAAATAATTTTTACTTAAGTATTAAAGTTACTATAATTGAATAAATGAAAGAGGAGCGACATTAACCAGGTTCTATTGATACTGCCTTCCACCAAATACATTTTTTTAAAAAGCTGGCAGCTTTTTTCTAACGTTAAAGGATGGAAACGGGCATCGATATTTGGCAAAATAGTGCTGGTTAATATTTTGCGTTGACGGACTTCAATAATTTATTATGACAATTAATTTCAGAATTTACGTACAAATAATTTTGACCACTGCCTTCTTTTTTATAATAGTAAATGGATATGGCCAGGATAAAGACAGTATAAAAGAAGTTACGCTACCATCAGTAATTATAAAAGCATTTGAGCAAAACCGCAGACTACAAGATGTTCCGGCCGCTGTTAATTATATTGGCAAGTCAACTTTGGAACGATTTAGCCCATCATCAATAGTTTCTGCAATCAATTCAACACCGGGTGTACGGATGGAAGAACGTTCGCCCGGGAGTTACAGAATGAATATCCGGGGAAGTTCACTTCGTTCGCCTTTTGGTGTAAGAAATGTAAAGATTTATTACAATGATATTCCATATACTGATCCGGGAGGACATTCTTATTTTAACCAACTTGGTTATTATAATTTTAATTCGATAGAAATAATAAAGGGGGCTAATAACAGTTTGTATGGCGCAGGTACAGGAGGCGTTATGCTGCTGGAAAATCTGAATGAAAATGAAAAAGGAGGAATTTTTACTGAATATGCAACGGGAAGTTATGATCTTCAAAATATTTATGCTTCACTAACAACCGCTTCAGATAAATCAATCAGTAAAGTTGGTTTTCAGCATCAAACTAATGAAGGATATAGAGATCACAGCAAACTAACACGGGATGTTTATAGCTGGAATGGCATATTTCATATTGCTGAAAATAAATTATTAAAAACAACCTTTTTGTATGGAGACCTTTTTTATGAAACCCCTGGTGCCTTAACAAAAGCAGAGTTTAATGCAAACCCAAAAGCTGCAAGACCGGGCAGTGGGGCTTTTCCCGGTGCCGTTACAGCAAATGCTTCCATACACCAAAGAATGTTTTTAGCCGGCGCATCCTATACTCAGCCCATAACATCAAACCTTCAAAATAAAAGTACTTTGTATGGAATGTTTACTGAATTGCGTAATCCTGCAATAAGCAGTTATGGTAAAAACTCGGAACCGCATGTTGGAGGACGAACGGTGTTTAAGTATAGCAGGTTATTAAATAATGTAATGCTGCATATAGATGCAGGTGCTGAATTGCAGAAAGGTTTTACATCTGTCTCGATATTTAAAAATGTTACAGGTTATGCGGATTCATTAAGATCGAATGATGAAATAAACAACCATCAGCAATTTGTATTTGCTCAGATCTCTCTCCACTTAAAGAGCTGGACAATTCTAACAGGTGCAAGTTGGAATTTATTACGGGTAAAGTTTCAAAGATTTACCCCTGCAACTTTAGGAAAGCAAAACAGGACATTTAATAACGAGATTACACCCCGCTTCACAATAATGAAAAAGTTTAGGTCAGTAAATATTTATACCAGTGTTGCTAAAGGTTTTTCGCCTCCAACTACTGCAGAACTTTTACCTACAGGGGGTGCAATAAATCTTGGGCTAAATGCTGAAGAGGGAACGAATTATGACATAGGAATGAAAGCAACCTTTTTTAAAGAGCTGTATGTAGATATAAATGCATTTACGTTCTCTTTAAAAAACACAATTGTGCAAAGACGTAATGCGGGAGGAACAGATTTTTATATAAATGCCGGAAGTACAAAGCAACATGGTATAGAAAGTTATCTCAGTTATCCCATCTTTTCTTCTTCCAGCAAATTTCAAAAAGGTTTACTTTGGCTAAGCCACACCTGGCATGATTTCCACTACAAAGAATTTAAACAGCTAACCAATGATTTTTCCGGTAACAGAGTTCCATCTGTAGCGCCACACTCCATTTCTTCGGGATTTGATATTTTAATGCAAAATGGGTTGCTTGCTACTCTTAGTTATTATTATAGTGATAAGATTGCATTGAATGATGCTAACAGCGAATATGCGAATTCTTATCATTTACTTGGTGCAAAAATCGGTTATGAGAAATGGATAAAAAATAAATTTCGCTTTAAAATATTTGTTGGTGCTGATAATTTATTAGATAATACTTACAGCCTGGGGAATGACATAAATGGTTTTGGGGGAAGGTATTATAATGCAGCTGCCCAAAGGAATTTTTATATTGGACTTTCCTTTCAGTTTTTGCCTAAAAGATATTCTTTGTGATAAATCTTCTGGTGTTTAAAAATGAATATATTTAATCATAAAACCTTTATATGAAACTTATTGTATATTTTATTTTATTGCTATCCGGTTTTTGCCAACATGTTACTGCGCAGGATAGCTTACGCTATACAAAAAATGAAATTATTTATGGAAGAAAAGATGGTATGGCGCTAACAATGTTTATGCTCACTCCAAAAAATCATGCCAATGGAAAAGCAATTATAAGTGTAGTTAGCGGAAACTGGATATCCAATTATAATAATGCTCCGGGTTTCATTAGCAGGTCTAATATTTATCTTGATAAAGGATATACGGTGTTTGCTGTGATGCATGGTTCCCAACCAAGATATACAATTCCGAATGAAATTGCTGATCTGAAAAGAGCGGTAAGATTTATCAGGTATAACTCAAACAATTATCATATTGATGGAAATCATCTTGGAATAACTGGTGCTTCGTCCGGCGGTCATTTATCATTAATGGTTGCACTATCCGATGATAAAATTGATTCCACTTCGAAAGATCCTGTGGATTATGTTTCATCCAGGGTGCAGGCAGTTGCTGTATTTTTTCCGCCTACTGATTTTTTAAACTGGGGGCAGGAGAAAATGAACCTGTCAAATTTCCAGTCAGCATTAGCGGGAGCAGGTGTTGCAGCGGCATTTGACTTTAAACAATGGAATGACACTTTTAAATTGTATCAATCTGTAAATTCCGAAAAAAGATTGGAAATGGCCAAACAAAATTCTCCCATATATTTTGTAACGTCAGATGATCCTCCTGTGTTGATCATTCATGGTGATGCAGACAGAACTGTGCCTTTACAGCAATCCGAAACTGTCATAAAAAAATTGAAAGAAGCAAATGTGCCCAACGAATTTATTATTAAAAACGGAGGAGGTCATGGTTGGAAAAACAGGGAACAGGAAGAGAAAAAATTTGTAGACTGGTTTGATAAATATTTAAAATGATTTGTATGAAGCGTGTTCTTTGCCACAGCCTTATCACACAAACTCACCAAATTTATTATCTTTAAGAAAAATCTTTATGAGCAAAAAAGAACTCATAGAAAAAACCATTCAGACGCTGGAAAAGTTGCCTGAAAATAAAGTAATTGAAGTTTATGATTTTGCTGATTTCATTTTACAAAGGAATGAGGATGCACAATTACTTGAAGGCATTGCTCAACTAACTGCACAATCAAAAAGCTATGAATTTTTAACAGATGAAGAAGAGCTTTATACATTAAATGATATCAAAGAAACCTATAATGGTAAAGGGTGACATTATTTTGGTTCCGTTTCCTTTCACAAATTTATCAGGTTCTAAAATTCGTCCTGCACTGGTTTTGATCTCCTCTGATATTGATGTTACTTTTGCATTTATTACAACTCAATTTAACCGGGATGATGAAAGTTGTGTGTCAATTGAAGCATCGATAGAAAATGGATTAAAGAAAAATTCATTGATCCGGTTAAACAAATTAACCAGTGTTGATAATAATCTTGTATTAGGAAAAATTGGCAGTCTACAATCCAGCGACATTGTTCGAATAAATTCTCAACTTAAAAAAATATTTGAAGTCTCTTAAAATAGATACTGTATGCAATACGAAGAATTCCGCAAGGCAGGGCATAACCTAATTGATTACATAGCTGATTACCTGCAACAATCACAGAGCAAACCTTTGTTCAAAGAAGTAGAGCCATCTTTTCTAAACGATTTATTTAACGAATCGATACCCAATAATCCGCAATCACTTGAAGCGATACAAAAAACCTTAGAAGAAAAATTATTGCCTTATTGCACTCATGTAAACCATCCCGGTTACATGGGGCTTATTACGCCTTCGCCTAACCCCGCAGGAATATTAGGAGATCTTTTAGCAGCAGCATTAAACCAGAATCTTGGAGCATATTCAATAGGTCCTTCTGCAACTGCAATGGAGCTTCGCGTAATACGCTGGCTAAATGATCTTATTGGTTATGATGAAAAGGCAGGAGGCAATCTTACCAGCGGCGGTATGATGGCTAATTTTATCGGGCTAAAATTAGCAAGAGATTTTACAACAGGTGATGCGGCACAGCATGAAGGTATTCAGGGAAAGTGGGCGGTATACGTTTCAGAAGAGCGCCATGTTTCTATCGATAAATCTGTTGATGCCATCGGGCTTGGAAGAAATTCTTTAAGAGTATTGCCTGCTGATGGTAAATTTCAAATACAGATTGAAGATTTGGAAGAAGCTATTGCAAAAGATAAAGCAGAAGGTATAAAGCCTTTGTGCATTATTGGTTTGGCAGGCACTACAAATCTCGGCGCTGTTGATGGTCTTGAAGCTTTGCATAATATCGCAGTCCGGGAGCATTGCTGGTTTCATATTGATGCTGCGTATGGGGGCGGTATGTTGCTCTCATCAAAAAATAAAAATATATTAAAAGGAATTGAGCTTGCAGATTCAGTCACCATAGATCCTCATAAATGGTTTTATGCACCGCTGGATTGCGGAGCTGTTTTAGTGAAAGATCATAGTCAGTTAACAAGGTCGTTTGGAATTCAACATGCATACCTCACTGATCAAAGCAATAATGAACGCTATCAGTTTTATGTTCACGGCTTTGAGCAGTCGAAACGTTTTCGCAGCCTTAAAGTATGGATGAGCTTCCAACATTATGGTAAAGACCAGATAGGCATGTGGGTTGATAACAATGTTGAACAGGCAAAACATTTGCACGGGCTAGCCATGGACAGCAAGGATTTCGATAGCGCAACAGAACCAAGTATGTCAGCAATTTGTATCCGCTATAAAAATGAAGGATTGACAAACGAAGAGCTTACAAAACTTCATCGTGATGTAGCAGCACAAATTGAGAAAGAAGGCAAATTTTGGTTTGCAACCACAGAGCTTAAAGGCAAAACATGGTTTAGAATCAATCCGGTGAATATTCATACAACTATTGAAACTATGGAAGCATTGTTTAAAACGCTGGAGGAATATTGTAAAGCCTCGGAATAAGAAAGCCCATCTTTTATATTGTATCTTTAGCAAAAAAATTTCATGCCCGTTATATCCATGTTCTATGGAATTATAATCAGAATGTTTTATTTTGATAATAAAGAACACAACCTGCCGCATATACATATTGAGTATGCAGAATACAAAGCTGTAATTGAAATTCCGAACGGGAAATTGTTAGCAGGAGATTTCCCGAATGATAAATTGAAGTTAGTTATTGCATGGATGGAAATACATAAAGATGAACTAATGGCTGATTGGAAGCTTGCTATTGAAGGTCAAAATGTTTTTAAAATTGAGGCACTAAAATGAGAACACTTATCAATATTATCCCTTTAGACGATTTTTGTTTGGAATGCTTATTTAGTGATGGCACAAAAAAAATTGCTGATATAAAACCTTTCTTAAAAACAGAAGTATTTAAGCCTTTGATGAATCCAAAAGCTTTTTCACAAATCAAAAATCAGAAATATTTTGTGGAATGGAGTGATTATGAAATTGACTTGAGCGCTGATACACTTTGGCATATTGCTGCAAACTTTTAATTTATAAATATCGTACCTATTACCTGATAATAACTTTCTTGTACGCAGGCACACTCCTGCTGTTGTTGATCGCCTGACCAACAACGAAAATTAAATCTATAAATTATCGACTTTATGAGGATGAGCCTGTCGAAACCTTGCTGTCCAAATTGCAAAAGTTCGCCTATCCCGTTTAACATTTGTTTGCTTTTGCAATTAATTTCTCTACATTTGGTTTCTCTCCTGAAAAACACCTGCTGCACTTTAAGTCCCACATCTTTTTGTTAGCCAATAAAAATTATTTATTTATCTAAAACTAATTATCATGCGCAAACTACTTTTTATTGCAATCACATTTGCATGCACAACCACATTTGGGCAAGGCAACACTTTATGGGATGTTGAAATGGTACAAACAAAAACGGGTCAGGGAAAAGCTTATGAAAAAGCATGGAAAGCCCATGTAATTAAATTTCATAACGGGGATGATAAGAGATATGCAGAAGAAATTATGAGCGGTCCCAATGCAGGTAATATATTAATTGCATCAGGCCCGTATTCACTTGCAGATCTGGATAAGGAAAGAGCTAATGCGGCTGCCCATGCTGCAGATTATGATCTTACTGTAGCTCCTTCTGTGGGAACATTAACGCAATGGGGAACTTATCGCTCGGCAGATACCCTTAGTTACAACGGTACTGTAACCGCCGATAAATTTGTAACAACAGTATATCATTTAAAACCAGGAAAAGCGCCCGATTTTATAGCTGAAATAAAAAGATCGATAGCGGTTAGTACTAAAATTAAAAGCCCCGCCAGTAATAATACTTATGTAAAAATGTGGGCAGGATCAAGCCCCGAAATTGTTACTGTTACTAATCTTAAAGATGGGTTTAAGCAATTGGATAATAGTTTTAACCCTACAATGGGGATGGATTTTCAAAATGCTTATGTACAGGAATATGGACAGGAAATGTGGGATAAGAGGTTGAAATTATTACCGGAGATTACGACTAGTTGGGATGTTTATATTTCCAAAAACCGAAAGGATCTTAGCTCGGTAATGAAATAAAATTAATCATATTTAAAAGCTCCTGATGCCTTTAGGTCAGGGGCTTTTTATTGTAGGATGTACTTACAATGTGTACATCCCAAAGAAACGTGGAGGAAACAAGTGAGGACAGGAATTTAGGAGAAACAAAAAGTTAAAGCGTCTTCCTTTATATTTTTAAACAGCTGATCTTTGTAATTTTATTTTTAAAATCATACATCATGAAAACTATTATTATCAGCGCAATTATTTTGCTTTCATCTTTTCAATCATTTGCTCAAACTGATACAGCTAAAGTTGAGCAATACGCTGAGGTAATTGCCAC
>JBPCQG010000231.1:0-35075 GCA_050998315.1 Chitinophagaceae bacterium | reverse complement strand
TTAAATTAAGAGAAAAATATGTTCAGGCAGAAATTGGAATTACCGGAGCTAATTTTATAATAAGCGATACAGGAAGTATTGCCGTTACAGAAAATGAAGGCAATGCACGATTGAGCGCTGCTTTTCCAAAAACACATATTGCTATAGTTGGTATCGAAAAAATAATTCCATCTATAACTGACCTGGGATTATTTTGGCCATTACTTGCAACCTATGGCACCGGGCAAAAGATAACTGTATACAATACCATTATCAGTGGCCCTAAACAAGCAAATGAAACAGATGGGCCCGAAGAGATGTATGTAATATTACTTGATAATGGACGTACTAATATTCTGTCTAACGCAAAACAAAGAGAAAGTCTTTATTGTATCCGATGTGGTGCATGTTTAAATGCATGCCCTGTGTATAAAAATATTGGTGGTCATACATATGGAGCAACTTATAGCGGACCTATAGGCAGTGTAATTACTCCGCATCTGCAGGGAATGGCAGAATTCAAACACTTAAGTTATGCTTCCTCTCTATGTGGTAATTGTACAGAAGTTTGCGCAGTAAAAATAAATTTACATGAGTTGCTTTTGGAAAACAGGAATGAAGCAGTACAAACAGGCGCTGTTTCTTTTGGAGAAAAACTTGCCTGGAAGATGTGGAAGAAAGCTTCATTAAGCAGAAGCTTGATGAACCTGGGCAATGGTAAAATGAAGAACGGGATTGTAAATAAAATCTTTAAAGGCTGGCAAAAAAACAGAAGCGAATTACATTTCAGCCAAAAAACTTTTAATGAAATGTGGAAGGAAAGATTTAAAAAATAGATGTTTTTGTCCCTCTCAATAAACTTTTATAAAAATTAAATGACTATACTAAAATGCTTCCCGAAGGGAAGGGAGAAGAAGCCTACTCATACTTATATAATTTAAAAATCGACGACAGTTTTAATTTAAGCTGCTTCTTCGCGGCGCAAAGCTTTAAAAAATAATATTAAATTTGTGGAATGAAAGTTTTTAATCTGATTGCTCATATAGAAAAAGATACTAATTCCGGAATGTATGTGGGGTTTTTTCCGTCTGTTCCGGGGGCTCATACCCAGGCAAAAACTCTAGACGATCTAAACATCCGAATGAAGGAAGTATTGGAACTATGCCTTGAAACTATGAGTAAAAAAGAAAGAAATGAAATTCCTGAATTTGTTGGCACTCAGCAAATATCAGTTGCTGTATGAGCAAGCTTCCGATAATTAATGCACATCAATTTGAAAAGATCTTATTTCGTATAGGTTTTGAAATAATACGTCAGAAGGGAAGTCACCGATTTTACAAACATCCCGATGGCAGATATACAACTTTACCTCATCATAAAGGTGAAGATTTAAGCAGACCAATTATAAGAGAAATTTTGAAACAGGTAGAAATTTCTAATGAGGAATTTATTTTGTTATTGAAATAGAATTCGCTTATTAATAAGTTTCAGATGGTCCCAAAATTATTTTTTTCTTAGAACTTTTGTTTACCAAATACACCCCGGCTATTGTAATAGCGCCACCAATTGCAATAAAAATGGTAAGCTTTTCATTAAGTAAAGCAGCGCCTAAAAGCACCGCCACAATTGGATTTATATATGCATAAATAGAAGCAAGCGCTGTTGGTAAATGTTGCAGTGAATAAATATAAGCTACAAAGGTTAATACCGAACCAATAACCACAAGATAACCTATAGCCCACCACGTTGATGCCGGGATCTCAGAAAGCTTGACCGCATTACCAGTAGTTTCAGCGATAACCAAAATTATTATTCCTGCAAAAAGCATTTGAAATCCTAAGCTGAAATATGGATTATAATTTATCGCCTGCTGCTTAGTATACAATGTGGCAAATGCCCATGAAATTGTAGCTCCTAATGATAGCATAATTCCAAACCTAAAATCAGGATTTAAAAAATCTTTTAGGTGTTCATAAAAAATAATACACACGCCGCCAAAGCCCAACAATAATCCCAACAAAGCCTGACGGGGCAGACGTTTACCTTTGAACATTGTGATGATCACGAGCCACAAAGGAAATATAGCCCCCATAATTGCGCCCAGACCACTTGGAATAAATTTTATTCCCCATGTGCTAAGTGCATTGCTTAGCATGAAAGTTAAAAAACTAAGGACCAAAATAGCTATCCATTGTTTTCCTTTGGGCCATGGATGCTTTTTATAAATAAAAAAACCAATGTATAATACTGCTCCGATCAATTGCCTGATTGCTATCATCTGCAAGGCAGGCATATTTCTTACAGCCTCTTTTGACGCCAGCCATGTAGTACCCCAAAAGATACTTACCCATACCAATGCAAGCATAGCTTTGTTCCTGGTGGAAGTGGACTGCCTTTTATCAGCATAATATTTTTGAGTAAAAAGTTTTTGCATGCCCGTTAATGTTTAAAATGGCGCATGCCTGTTAAAACCATGACAAGGTTATTTTGTGTGCAATATCCAATTGAATCTTTATCACGTATTGATCCGCCGGGTTGTATGAATGCATTAATGCCGGCTGCATGAGCAATTTTTACGCAATCGTCAAAAGGGAAAAATGCATCACTTGCCAATGCAGCACCTTTTAAATCGAAATTAAATTGCTCCGCTTTTTCGATAACCTGCCGCAATGCATCTACACGTGAAGTTTGCCCGCAACCCTTACCAATAAGTTGTTTATTTTTTACCAGGGCAATAGCATTACTTTTTAAATGTTTACAAACAATATTCGCGAATTCCAGATCTTCTTTTTCAATTGGTGTACATTCTCTTCCACCAGCTTCTTTCCATTCGGTAAAATTTCCTTCATCCTTGTGTTGGATAAGTGTGCCATTTAAAATTGACCTGGATTGATGTGCAGGAACAATATTTTGTTTCTGATGAAGAAGAATGCGATTCTTTTTGCCAGTTAATATTTTTAAAGCCTCATCATTGAATGAAGGGGCAATTAAAATTTCAAAAAATAATTCATTAATAGCTACAGCGGTTTCTAAATCTATAGCTGCATTGGCAATTAATACTCCACCAAAAGCGCTTTCAGGATCACCCTGTAAGGCAGCATGCCATGCAAGTTTCAAACTTTCCCTCACTGCAATTCCACATACGTTGGTGTGCTTGATAATTGCAAAGACCGCACCCTCCTCAACCCTCCCCTTCTCCGCAAGTGGAAAACGGAACTCACTCATTAAACTAATTGCTGCATCTACATCAACCAGATTGTTGTAAGAAAGTTCTTTACCATGCAGCTGGGCAAATACAGCCTCTATATCTCCATAAAAAAATGCCTGTTGGTGTGGATTTTCGCCATAGCGAAGAGTATTTTTTTGGTTTGAGAAAGGATTGTAGAAACTTGCTTTATTAAAATAATTAGAGATAGCAATATCATAACCCGTACATACATCAAAAGCTTTAATTGCAAAGTTTTTACGTTGGCCTAAAGTAGTTTCTCCTTTTTGCTCTATAAGAATTTTTTCAATTTCAGGATAATCTTTTTTTGCGGCGACAACTACCACATCTTTAAAATTTTTTGCCGCAGCTCTTATCATTGATGGTCCGCCAATATCTATTTTTTCAATTATGGCGTCCTCATCCTTTGTAGTTTGTACTGTTTCTTCAAAGGGATACAGGTCAACAATAACCAGGTCAATTTCAGGGATATTATATTCAACCATCTCTGCAACATCTTTTTCATTGTCCCTTCTTGCCAGTATACCTCCAAATACAGATGGATGAAGTGTTTTAACACGACCCCCCAAAATAGATGGATATGATGTTAGAAACTCTACAGCTACACATGGGATATTTAATTCCTGAATAAATTTTTGCGTGCCCCCGGTACAATAAATTTTTACATCAAGTGAACGTAAAAGCTGAACAATATTTTGCAGCCCATCTTTATTATAAACAGAGATGAGGGCAGATTTGATTTTTTTATTCATGTATAAAAGGAAGGTCTACAAGTCTAGAACAAATGCTCCTTGCTCAGGAACGGAATAGCTGGGCAAATGTAGCTGTTCACAGTCTTTTTTCCATTTGGCAATTTTCCACAAACTATTAGAGCCATCAAAAATAACCAGGTTACAACGGAAAACCTCCGCCAGTTGAGAGATATAGAGTCTTGGATTTTTTGAAATGATAATACAATCAACATTTATTTTTTGCTGAAAGGATTCAAAAACGATCGGGCTATTAATCAACACTATCTTCTTATTACCAAATTGGTAAAGATTATTATTCTCATATAACGACGGGATAGAGTCACCTTTCCCTTTTAGTTGTAACGCTATTCTTGCAGGTTTTAAATGAAAATTTTGCAACATGCCGTCTTCTGACAAAACCGTGTCGCCAATAAATTTATATATATTGCCATTTATAAAATCAATTGCCTGATGCTGGGGAACATTGTATACAATTAACTTTTGCTGATTGAATGTTTGCCATTTTGCATACCCGGTAATAGCGGTAAATGAAAGCATAAACAAAAGGGAAAGTTTAAAAGCTGTCTTATTCTTCTTCAACAACCAATACCCTGTACAAATAACAAATCCATATAAAAGAGCAGTGGATAATATAGATGCTGAAAATCCATCCCAAACCGAATATGGCAAACTGTTAAACCATAAAATAGTTTTATTCATTAACCACACCAGCCACCATGTAAGTTTACCAACGTAATTACCTATAATTGGTATCCAACTAAAAGCCACTAAAAATATTTCTACTAATAAAATAAGACTTGATAGAGGAATCAATAAAATATTTGTAAATAAAAATAATACCGGAAACTGGTGAAAGTAATAAAGGCAAACAGGGAAAGTAAATATTTGTGCAGCTATCGAAACTGTGATTAATTGCCAGGCTTTACTCACCCATGTATTCTTAATATAAAACAGATGATAAATAGGTATTTGAAAAATGACTATTCCTAAAACGGCCAGGTAAGAAAGCTGAAAACCCACATCCCACAAAAAATATGGATTATAACAAAGAAGTATAAATGCAGATGCTGCCAACGAATTATAAATAGAAGAACGCCTGCTAAAATTTTGACCGATTACAATGCATGAAAACATAACTGCTGCCCGCAAAATTGAAGCAGAGCCGCCGGTAAGTAAAGCAAAGAGCCAAAGGCATGAGAGGATAAAAACAACTTTAATAACCTTTGATTTTTTTATAAATGGAATTTTATTAAATAGCCAAACAAGCAAAACATAAATCAATCCTAAATGCATGCCTGAGATCGCGATAATATGTACCACTCCTGTATTACTGTATGCCTGTACTAAATCCTTATCAAGGTCTTGCGTATAACCGATCAGCAGTGCTTCGGCGATGGCAAGCTGATCATCACGCCCCCGCATATTTTTTCGTAAGATGTTTAAAACATTTTGCCTTGCAGTAAAAAGAAACTGCTTAAACCAATTAATATTTTTTTCATCAAGCAAAATCCAATCACTCTTTTTCAAAAACACATTATGAAATATCTGATGAAACGCAGAGTAGCGCTTATAATTAAAGGCGCCGGGATTACCGGAGTTCTTTACAACCTGTAAATTTTTATTGATAAGAATTTTATCACCATACTTTAATGAAAGTGTATTGGAAGAATCTTTTTCAAAATAGATAATGATTTTACCTGTGGTGTTTTGTATACTATCATTATGCAGGATATTGTTCACCGCAACTTCAGCCTTATATGATTTATTTTTTTCGAGCAATGGTTCGTTTATGGTCGCGATTATATAATCACTATCATGATAAATGTTACCAAACCAATTCTGCTGATGCCGAGTATCCTTTTGATAAGTAATAAATAATCCCAGAGTAACAAGGATTATGTTAATAAGAAATCCCTGCAGTGGTTGAAATTTAAAGCGGATGGTTAATGGCAACAATTGAAACGCAATGAAAGCAACAGCAAAACAAACTGCAGCAAATAAAATTTGTAACAAATAATATTGGATATACCATTGCAATAAAATTCCAATTATAACAGGCAATAGCAGTCGCAGGAACGGAGCTTTTTTCCAAATTGCAATACCAGGATAGCGCATAAACAATTATGAAACTTTAAAATAATAATACTTTGTAACTTCCTTTAAATTATTGATATGAAATTTCTTATCTATACAGTTTTCTTTTTAAGTGGTTTTTTTTTTACCAGCTGCCCTGCCACTAATGAAATATATGTCGTGCGGCATGCCGAAAAAAGTACTGAGCCTGCCAATGATCCGCATCTAACCAACGAAGGAAAACAGAGAGCAGAAACTTTAAAAGATCTTTTAAAAGATAAAAATATCATCGCAATTTATTCTACTGAAACAAACCGTACGGTAGAAACAGCAACACCCCTAAGCCGGGTAATCAAGATACCTGTTCAATATTATGGCAATGATACGCTATCTGTTTTTTTACAAAGAGTTATCAGCCTGAAAAAGAATGTCCTTATTGTAGCACATAGCAATACTTCAATTACTATGATAAAAGGCTTAAATCTATCCCACACAACCACCTTTATTCCTGATAATGTTTATGATAATATGTTTATCATTAAAGTAAAAAATGGCAGGGCTGTGAAAATAAATGAAACTTCTTATGGTGTTACATTTACAAAAAAATAAAATAAAAATTTACCTGTATTATTTCAAAACTTTTAAAAACACCTATGCCTGAACCTGGTACCGAAGCCATAAAAAAATATTATAGTGATACCCAGTTTGAATACAAGCTGGTTTGGAACTGGAGATCAAAACATACACCTGCATTACACTTTGGTTATTATGACGAAAAGGCAACTAACCACCATCGCTCTGTGATAAGAGCTAACGAGGTATTGGCAGAATGGGGTAATATTCAGCAGGGCGCAATAATCGTAGATGCCGGTTGCGGTTTAGGACATTCTACATTATGGCTTGCTGAACATTTTGATGCACGTGTTACCGGAATTACGATTGTACCCAAACAAGTTGAAACCATGAAAAAGTTTATTGCAAAGAATCAAATAAAGAATGTTGATTTTTTGGAAGCAACCTATTTTAATATGCCTTTTAAAGATAACAGCATTGATTTGGTTTGGGCAATTGAAGCAGTTTGTCACGCAAAGGATAAATCTCAATTTTATAAAGAGGCATATCGCGTTTTAAAGCCGGGAGGCAAATTGCTTATAGGAGAAAATTTACGAACAACAAGACCTATGAAACAGGAAAAAGAAGAATTATTAAAAGAGATATTTCATTCATGGGCAATACCTGATCTTGATACATTTGAAGAACATCGTTCACATGCTCTAAGCTCAGGATTTATATCTTTTGAAAGTAAAGATGTAACTGCCAATATGATGATATCCTACAGAAATCTGGAAGAGATGTGTAAAAGATGGGCATGGCTAAATAAATTATTGCATGCCCTAAGGATTATTTCAACCGTGAGACGTAATAATATGCTCGGCTCTCTAAAACAGTACCGGGCTATTAAGCAAAAAGTATTTACCTACAATCACCTGTTAGCCCAAAAGTAATTTTCAAATTGTAAACAAAAATGCCACCAAGGAATGAGTGGCATTTTTGTAATCTTTTGATTCGGGACTTAGACTTTTTTAATGCCTTAAGATTTCAGGGTGTCCTGAATACTTTTCAATAGATTTAAATAATTCGGTTTTTGGCTTTCTGATATGGATAATTGATATAGTCAAAATATATCTCAGCATTGCAAGTATGCAATGTCCTAATTCCCCAATACGCGATTATTATTGCTGAAAAAGGGGGAAGGATTCAGGTATACACATTAATAGAATGGCGCCGCGAGATTGAGCGGCATTTTGTAAATCTGTTGGTTTAGGGGCTACTTTGACGCAAAGATTGCACAGTGTGAATAGTGTTTTTCATGAATTGGATAATGGGGTTTTACAGTATCGTAAGAATTTGGCTTAAAATATGAGTTGAATAATTATCAGGACCTTAAGCATTTTTTAGAATTACCGGCTCTTTAGCCCCCTTATTTATACAAAAGTACTCACCTGTACATTATAGCCATTTAAGGATGCTCAAGGGTAATAATTAACACTCAACCGGAATTTATATGTTTAACAACAATTATAATATTTCTTTCGATGGTGCGTTATCCTTTATATTGAAATCTAAATTCTTAAATCCATCCCTATGATCATTAAAGAAATTCTTTTCGAGCTATTAATTGTAGCCCATCTTATACTAATTATACATTTCCGTAAAAAGATAAAAATATAATTACGGGAACTTTGTAGATTTATTAAATGATTTTCAGTTATACAAAAAAGAGGCTACACAGCCCCTTCTTTATATTTTATAATTTGATACCGGGAAGTTAAAAATGCCGAGCCTGAATATATGCATTCAAATTATCCCTGTTAGCCTGGCTGGTAAACAATGCGAATAGCTGAGTGAAGTAGGAGCCCCTGCTCCAGGAAGTTTTGTAAACCGAACTTGTTAAGGTTGTTAATTTATGACACTTGTAATAAAGATATTTTTCTACATAAAACCATAATCAAGTACACGGCGCACATATTTTTTATCATATATTATCCACGTTACTTCATAGCTGCCGGTATTATCTTTACAAAAAAGGTATAAATAAATTCTATGGGGGTTGGCAGAACGGTAAATAGCATTTGTGGTTCGTGCAGTGCCTTTATCAGAATATGCAAAATTTAAATTATAAAGGTCAGCATAGGCTGCCGGGGGTATAACTACGGTATCTTTTCCCATCACTATAGTAACATTACTTATATATTTTTTTGGAACAGAACTGTAACCGCCATAATAAGTTTTGCGATCAATCCTTATCAAATAACCTTCATCGTAATCAAGCTTATGTTTGCCGGCATTAAAAGGCGCTGTTTTAATGGTAGCTTTTATATCAGGTGCATTAAAATTTATAGAATCAGCACCAATAGAAGAAAACAAAACTTTTGTAAGCGGTTCTTTTTTAATACCTACATCAATTCCTGTAAAAGTAAAAGTTGAAAGTTCTGCTTTTAAGTCAGGAGGCATCTTTGCAAATGATTCATTTTTTTTACGTGTATCCTGGTATTCGTAATTTTTCTTAGGTTTCTGAACATTCTGTGCAAAGGAGTTGAAACTATACAGCACTAAAACGGCTAATAAAATCTTTTTCATTGTTTTCTATTGATGATTAAAAATAAAAAAATCAAGGTTAAGAAAAACAGAAAAAGTAAGGGCTATAAAGAAAAAGTTTCCATCAATCCAAATTGCTTTAGATGATGAATAACATGTTTATGATGCAATTGAACCCATTCATCAAAATTCAATTTACCGAAAGCAGGATGTAAAGTTGTTTTGGAAGCATCGCCTTTAAAAAAGTCAAAAAAGTCATCAACACTTTTTTTAAGTTCGTCCAGAGCTTCCTTCATAGTGGAGAAATGTAATGGCAAAGGTTCTTCGGGCAATACCGGCGCTTTGGTGTTTTCACGAAACTCCTTGTCACTCAATAAAAATTCCTTGTATTTTGGTAAATGTTCTAAAGGTGTGGTAAGAGGGAAATGTATTTTTTCGGTAGACACTTTGAAAAAGCCTGATACATGCTCTACCATTTGCTGCGCATTCATCTTTCCCCATTTCCCTTTTTCATCGCCTTTTAATTTGTTTACTAAAAACACAAATTCATTTTTTAGAAAAGCTTTTTTTTCGTCAGTCATACTTTTGTATTTCGGCGACTGTCAATTTCTTTGCATAAGGCAGCAAAAATTTCATCCACGCTACCTTCTCCTTTTACCATAACTACTTTTCGTGCCTGTTGATAATGGTCAGCTACTGGAGCGGTTTTTCTGTGGTACTGTTTAATTCTTTCACGAATTACCATGTCATTATTATCATCCGATCTTCCACTTGTTTCTCCGCGCTTTAATAACCTTTTTACCAGTTCCTCTTCACTAACTTCTAACGCAAGCATTGCGGCTATAGGAGCCTTTTTAAGTTTAAGTAATTTGTCAAGGGCTTCTGCCTGTGCAGAGGTTCGTGGAAAACCATCAAATAAAAACCCATCGCATTTGGAATTGCTATCCAATGCCGAGCTAATCATTCCTATAACAACTTCATCGGGAACAAGATGTCCTTTATCCATTAGTTTTTTGGCTTCATTTCCCAAAGGTGTTTGATTATGTATCTCACTCCTTAACAGATCACCGGTGCTAAGATGCTTTAGGTTGTACTTCGCTGTCAGCTTTTCTGATTGCGTACCTTTGCCACTGCCCGGCGGGCCAAATAAAATAAGATTGAACATGTTTCCGTAAACCTTGTGAAGTTCAAATATAATGGATGGATTTTAAAATACCTTATCTTCTATAATTTAAACATGTAATACATTCTTGCTATTTTTATAAAGGAGATAAATTAAAGATAACGAGCTGAAAAAGATAGCCTTTTATTAAACAAATAGAATAGTATAATTGATATAGCATTTTCCCATGTATATGAAGATGGGCTACAAAACTTTAGAGCTATTGCATAGATTCTGCCCCTTTCTATTTTGAAAAAACAAAAGTCTGGGTTACAAAAGTTTTCCGCTATCCCGTTTTGTTACAAACCAAAAATTACAGGTTGTTGCGCCCTGTAAATAGCCTTCGCAATAATGCCATAATCAGGGTAAATACTGTGGCACCAATCACAGCCCATACTACCGGAAAAGGCTTGCCTTCAATGTTGATCTCAAAAAGAGGAGGCCATCCCATTTTTGCTGCCATCCATAAACCAATATATGCCCCTATAAAACCAACAACTATTGATACAAGGCATCCTCCTAAATCGTAACCAGCCAACGACTGTCCGATGCCGCCGCAAATAGCAGCTATCAGCAAAAGAACCAGGAAACCAATTATTGTCATAGCTTAATTTTTACCGAAAGTAAATGAAAAACATGCATTCAACATTTTAATTGGTGAGATTTTATAATACTAAATTTTATGTATACAATTCTTTTTTTGCAGGCTGATAGTTTTATCAGATATTCATTTTTCTAAACTAAACACACTCATGAAAAGTATTTTGCTATTGATCGTTAGCATTTTTTCCTTAACTGCATTTTCACAAAAAAATATTTTCGATCTCTTTAAAAATTTAAAGCCAAGGAACATCGGCCCTGCAGGTATGAGCGGACGTGTTACAACCATTGATGCCGTAAACTCAAATACAGATATTATTTATGTTGGCGCTGCTTCCGGGGGTGTATGGAAAACTGAAAACGGTGGCACAACATGGGCATCCATTTTTGATGATCAGCCTATTTTGAATATTGGTTCACTTGCTATTCAACAAAGTAATCCATCTGTTGTATGGGTTGGTACCGGCGAAGGTAATCCAAGAAATTCCATAAGCCTGGGAGGAGGTATTTATAAAAGCCTGGATGCAGGAAAAACCTGGAAACTAATGGGACTTGAAAAAACAAAATGCATTCACCGGGTTATCATTGATCCTACAAATCCAAATATTGTTTATGCGGGGGCAATTGGCAATCCTTATGCTGAGCATCCTGAAAGAGGGGTTTATAAAACTACTGATGGAGGAGAGACATGGAATAAGGTTCTATATACAAATGATACATCAGGTACTGCCGATCTTGTTATGGATCCATCTAACCCAAATAAATTATTAGCAGGCATGTGGCAACACAGGCGTACACCATGGAGCTTTAAAAGTGGTGGAAAAGGAAGCGGATTATACATGACCCTGGATGGTGGTAAAACATGGAAAAAATCAGGTAAAGAAGAAGGAATACCTGGTGGAGACCTCGGAAGAATTGGTTTGGCATTTTCTGCAAGCCAGCCATCACGGGTATATGCAATGATAGAAGCAACAAAAAATGGTTTATATAAAAGTGATGATGGCGGTTTTAAATGGGAGCTGGTAAACAGTGATCCTGCTTATGTAACTACCCGATCATTTTATTTTAATGATATAATAGTTGACCCTCAAAACGAAAATCGTTTATATAGCTTATATCAGCCTATTGCAGTAAGTGAAGATGGTGGAAAATCTTTTAAAGTAAATGCACCTACAGAGAAAATTCATGCAGACCATCATGCAATGTGGATCAACCCAAAAGATCCCTCTTTTATTATAGATGGAGGTGATGGTGGTTTAAGTATAAGTCATGATAAAGGCAAGACATGGAAATTTGAAGAACAATTGATTTTTGGACAATTTTATCATATTAATGTAGATAATGAATTGCCTTATCATGTTATGGGAGGTTTGCAGGATAATGGAAGCTGGTGGGGACCGGCATACCAGTGGGTAGACGGACCTATTAGAAATTTTGCATGGCAGGATGTGGGTAGCGGAGATGGTTTTGATGTGGCTCCTGATCCTGAAGATGCTAACTGGGTTTATGCAATGAGTCAGGGAGGAGAGCTTGCAAAATATAATATTTCAACCGGCGAAAGAGCAAGAATAAAACCACCTGCTCCTGATCTGCAAACAAGATTAAGATTTAACTGGAATGCAGGTTTAGCAGTTGATCCGCTTGATGCAAAAACAATTTATTATGGCAGCCAGTTTCTTCATAAAAGCACAAATAAAGGTTTAACATGGGAGATCATTTCTCCTGATCTCACTACAAATAATAAAGAACAGCAAAAGCAGGATGAGAATGGCGGCCTCTCTATAGATATTACAGGTGCTGAAAATTTTACTACCATTCTTACTATAGCACCCTCCTCAAAACAAAAAGGAATTATTTGGGTGGGCACTGATGATGGCAATGTACAACTAACAAAAGATGGAGGTAAATCGTGGACAAATTTCAGAGGAAAAATTTCAGGATTACCAACCGGCGCATGGATACACCAGGTTAAAGCTTCGCGATATAATGCTGCTGAAGCATTTGTTGTTGCCAATGATTACAGGAGGGGTGATTTTAAACCCTACATCTTTAGAACAAAAGATTTCGGTAACACATGGACGAGGATTTTAAACGGAAGTAATGTGAAAGGTTATGCGTTATGTGTTTTACAAGACCCTACAGAACCAAATTTGATTTTTGCAGGAACCGAGCAGGGGCTTTGGATAAGTTTTGATAACGGCAATTCATTTCAACAGTTTAAAAATGATTACCCATCAATTTCAACTTACGATCTTGCTATACAGGAAAGAGAAGCAGATCTTGCAATAGCAACCTTTGGCAGATCACTTTATATTCTAGATGATATTCGTCCATTAAGAAAAATTGCTGCATTAAAAGGGCAATTTCCTTCTAAACAACTTACTGCTTTTGAAGCGCCACCATCTTATATGGTAAGATATAAAAATGCAGAAGGTTATAACAGTAGCCCCTGGGGAATGTTTGAAGGCAGCAACAGGAACAAGGGAGCAGCATATTCTTTCTTTGTAAAACCATCATTAAAAACTGATACCAACTTAGTTGCAAAAAAACCGGCACTAATTATTGATACTACACAAAAGCGCATGCCAACTTCAGGTGGAGAAGACTTAACAGACATGCAGGTAGATTCTTCAAAAGCAAGAATTGGCTTAAGGGCACCCGGCGATTCAGCTACTGTAAAAATTTATAATGAGAACAATGAATTGATAAGAACATTAAGAGTAAGAGCAGACACCGGAGTCAACAGAAATTACTGGGGCTTTGAAATGAAAGGAGTTAAACAGGTAATTGATCCCAGCCAAACCAGTGGTAGAGGAGGAGGAAGATTTGGCGGCGCTGGCACCAGAGGAGCAGAACCGCCGGGGCAACCTGTTTTTCCCGGAACTTATAAAATGGTAATTAGTTTACGTGGTACATCGGATTCTACAATGATAGTAGTTAAAGGAGATCCGAATGTTCCTATGTCAAGAGAATTGTATGATGCAAGAATGAAAGTATTAAAAAGGCTTGAGATGAGTACTGCAAAATTAGTAGCCGTTACAGAGCAATTAACTGACGCAGAAGAAACGATTAAAAAAGTAGAAGCATCATTAGCTGGTGTTGAGGGCAAACCGGCTGATGCACTTAAAAGAATGAATAAAGCAATGACTGATTCAATAAAAAATATCCGTGATTATATTTTTGGTAAAAAGCAAGAGAAGCAGGGATATGGAACACCCTACCAGGTTACAGTAAATGGCAGGTTGCAAGAGGCAAACTTTGGTATTGCAGGTAAAAATAAATTTCCGGATGCGCAGGAAATACGCTTGACAGAGGAAGCAGAATTTTTAGTGAATGATGTTGTTAGAAGAGCCAATAATTTCTTCAGCACTAAATGGAAGGAATATCAAACGGCAGTTGAGACTTCTCAAATAAAATTATTTAAAGAGGTGAAGATGATTGAGTAAGAAGCTTACAACATTGAGCAGAAGTATTGAAATGCAAAGACCTTGAAGATGTAAACTTCAAGGTCTTTAGTTTTTAGTGCATTTTAATCGTTCTCCACACCTGATTCTACTCTAAATGATATTTCACAAATAACACCATAGGTACTTATTTTTCCATCTTTTACATGTGCTTTTACATCTTTCACATAAACAGAATCTATATTCCTGACTGTTTTAGAAACTTCTGAAACTGCATGCTGCATTGCATCCTCAATGCTTTTTTCTGATGAGGCTATCACCTCAATTACTTTTACAATTGGCATAATAATGTATTAATTTGGTTTAATTTATAAGAGGAAAGCTAAATCATTATTATCAAATAAAGCAATTATAAAAAAAGAAGTGGTAGATTAAATTTCTATAATAAGCGTAACTGCCAATCGAAATATATAGCGACCATCATTGTACCGGAGTAAGCCGCAAAATAACACCGGGATTTTCTACAGAAATATAAATGTATCCATCAGGTGCCATGCGTACATCTCTCAGCCTTCCGATATTTTTAAATAATATCTCCTCATGCACTACTTTATTTCCTTTTAGCTGGCAACGGTTCAAATACTTAAATCTTAAAGATCCGGCCAGTAAATTACCTTCCCATCCTTTATACTTATTTCCTTTTACAAAAGCCATACCCGATGGGCCAATGGAAGGAATCCAATATAAAAGAGGCTGCTCCATACCTTCCATTGCAGTTTTATTAGTTATTATTTTACCATTGTAATTTATTCCGTAAGAGATAACGGGCCAGCCATAATTCTTTCCTTTTTTATCAATGTTTATTTCATCGCCGCCACGGGGGCCATGTTCGTGTGTCCATACCTCTCCTGTTTTGGGATGAACATCCATCCCCTGTTGATTTCGATGCCCATAGGAATAAATGGACAGAACAGCTTCGGGTGTTTTTACAAAAGGATTATCAGAAGGTATGCTGCCATCTTCTTTAACACGATGGGTTTTGCCATTATAATTATTCAGGCTCTGGGGAAATTCTTTTTCATTTCCCCGTTCCCCCACTGTAATATAGAGGTAGCCATCTTTGCCAAATACCATCCTGCAACCATAATGATGTTTGGTTCTGAAATAAGGGAGGGCTTCAAATATAATTTTTTGATCAGTTAATTTATTGTTCTTTAAAACGGCTCTTGTAACAGCCGTTGTAGATAACAATACATCGTTTTCTTTTTTTGGTTTAGAATAAGATATGTATAACACCTGGTTGTCCTTAAAATTTGGATGAAGAATAATGTCCAGCAATCCTCCCTGTCCTTGCGACAATACTTCCGGCACACCCCCGATAGTTTGCAGTTTTTTGTTTTTGGAAATCCTAAACAACCTGCCGTCTCTTTCCGTAACCAGCATTTCTCCATTTGGTAAAAATGCCATTCCCCAACCGATATTAAATCCCTTTGCAACTGTATCCAGTCTAATTGTTAGCAATTCAGTTTTAAATATATTTGATCGAACAGGTTCATTAGATTCATACCGTTTAAAATTTTTAATGCCTGTGATCATATAATCAGCAAGATCTTTTATTTCTTCATCTGTAAAAGCTGAATCAAAGCCAGGCATCCCTTCATCGGGGTAACCTACTTTAATGGCTTTAAAAAGCGCTTCTTCTGATTTTCCATGTTTCCATTTTCTGTCAACAAATGCATCCATTTTTTCACCATGACATCCTGCACAAAAGGTCTGATAATTTTTTTCAGGGTCGGCGGTAAATGAATTGAATGATTTGATAGATGTAATCGTAGATGCATCTGGTAAATATTTTTTGGTGGAAGCGGTAAAGCAGCATTGTACCAGCCATATTGAAAGAATCACCAGAAGTATAGAAATATAAATTTTAGACATAGGTGTATGGTCACCGAACTTTATCTTCGGATTCACCTGCTAATGTACAGTTTTTTGTAAAATCAATTGGTGAGATGTGCATCAAAGCAGGTGATAGTGATGACTTACAAGATTTACTGCAGGTCCTTGTGCTATAAATTTTTTGCAGCCGCTTCATCCAAAAACCAATACAATTCTCCGTTAGCTGGTTGTATCAATTGAGCCGGATATTTTTCATGTGTAGGATTTGAAATGATCTCAGCTAAAACAGTTGCTTTATTTTCGCCTGTTACTAAAAATACAATTGCAGCAGATCTGTTTATAACAGTTGGCATTAGTGTAATCCTTTTCATTCCTTTCTGTTCTGCATTATCTGCTTTTACCCATGATTGTTCATCATTTATTGCTGCCGAACCAGGAAATAATGAAAGTGTATGTCCATCTTCACCCAAACCAAGCAGCACTAAATCAAACGTTGTTTGTTTGTCATCAAAATATTGATGAAGAATTTTTTCATACTGCTTAGCCGATTGTTCGGGAGGAATATCAGTCCATATACTGTGAACCTGCTCTGTTGGAATATTTACTTGACTTAACAAATTATCATAACCCATTTTTGCATTGCTTCTCTCATCATTAAATGGAACAACTCTTTCATCTCCCCAAAAAATATGAAGCCTGCCCCATTTTATTTTTTCACGATAAGGATCAGAAACTAATTTTTGATATAATTTTTTTGGTGATTCACCGCCTGATAATGCTATGCTAAACCGGTCTTTTACTTCTAATGTTTTCCTAATTAAAACCTCTATCCAATTAGCTAATGCAATTGCCAATTCTTCTTCATCTTTGTAAATATGTAAATGCATAATTACTTTATATACCTAACATACTTTAAATACTCATTTACTTTTATCCTTTTCTTTTTTTGCAGGTTGCATTATCCAGTTATGTCCGTCTCTTGCAATCAGGGCTTCTGCATCTTCCGGTCCCCAGGAATCTGGTGAATAATTTGGAAAATCCATAGGCTTTCTTTCCTGCCAAACTTCAATTATTGGCATTACCACTTTCCATGCTGCTTCTACCTGGTCGGCTCTCATAAATAAAGTTGCATCGCCTTCCATCACATCATATAAAAGGGTTTCATAAGCTTCGGGCTCATTACCATCATATGCATCTTTATAATTAAAAACCATATCCACAGGAGTAAGCACCATGTGTTGACCCGGTCGCTTTGCCTGGAAGCGTAAACAAATATCCATCTCGGGTTGTATACTTATTGAAAGCCTGTTTGGCCGCCATGTTTCTGCAGCTTCTGCAGGAAAAGAATAATGCGGCGCCGGTTTAAATTGTATGGTAAGCGCTGTTGTTTTTTCATGCATGTGTTTGCCTGTGCGTACATAAAATGGCACCCCTTCCCAGCGCCAGTTATCTATATAAAATTTAATAGCCGCAAAAGTTTCTGTTGTTGAGTCCGGATTTACATCTTTCTCCTCACGATAACCCATAACTTCTTTACCCTGCATCCATCCTTCGCTGTATTGACCCCGTACCGCATAATCGTATACTTCTTCTTTTGCAATTTTTCGCAAAGCATTAAGTACGTCCACTTTTTTATTTCTTATTTCATCCGCATCAAAAGAGATGGGAGCTTCCATTCCGATCATGCAAAGCAGTTGAAGAATATGATTCTGAACCATATCCCGCAATGCGCCTGAATTTTCATAATATCCGCCCCTGCCTTCCACTCCAACTGTTTCAGAGGAGGTAATTTGCACATGATCAATATAATTCTTGTTCCAGATGGGTTCAAACAATGCATTGGCAAAACGCAACGCCAAAATATTTTGTACAGTTTCTTTGCCCAGGTAATGATCAATACGATATATCTGTTCTTCTTTAAAAATGTCACTTAGCAACTTGTTCATTTCCTTTGCGCTTTCAAGATCGTGACCAAAAGGTTTTTCAACAACGATACGGGAACATTTTGTATCAGAACAAATTTTTATTAAACCAAGGTTTTTCACAATTACAGGAACTAACTGTGGCGCAACTGCCATATAGAAAATTAGAGTTGGATGCTCACCAAATTCCTGTTCCTTTTGTTTAGCCACCTCTGCAATGCTACTGTATGCCTTTTCGTCTGACACATCCATTTTTAAATAACTTAACTGCTTGGAAAATTCTGTCCATTTTCTATCCTCATCTTTTCTCCTGGAAAAATTAATTATGCCATCCAGTAAATGTTCTTTGTAAGCAGACTCATCATATTCAGTTCTTGCAATTCCAACTATGCTGAATTTATCCGGCATTGAGTTATCGAGAAATAAATTATAAAGAGCTGGTGTTAGCTTTCTATAATTAAGATCTCCGCTTCCGCCGAAGATGAAAATTATAGTGGGGGGTAATTTTTTTTTGTTGTCTGAATTAGGATTCATAGGATTAATTGATTTTAGGATTAGGATTGCTTTTTACAAATTCTTTATTTACAGGATGAGTGATATTAAAAACTCTTTTGAATTCCATGCTCCTTGCGCCAAAATTTATAAGTAACCCAACCGGCAAATTATATGCCTGTAAATAATTCATGGCCTGTGCAAGATGTGCTTCTTCGAGATGAGAGATGGCCTTTAATCTCAACCATAAGATTTTGTTCAACAAAAAAATCTACACGCCTTGTTCCAATTTCTTCATCTCTGTAATATATCTGCATTTCATGTCCCCGGGTAAACTCTACTCCTTCATATCTGAACTCTATTGCTAACGCTCTTTGATAAATTACTTCCTGGAAGCCATTTCCGATTGCACTGTGAACCTTCATTGCACAACCAATTATTTTATGCGTTAATTGTTCGTATAGCATCTCCGAAGTTTAATCCTATAATCTTTAAATCCAAAAAATCCTAATTCAGACTTAATGATGCGAAGGTTGGTCAATTGTTTTCTCATCCTGTTGCCAATCGGTGTGAAAAACGCCTGGTGTATCTACCCTCTCATAAGTGTGTGAGCCGAAATAATCTCTTTGAGCCTGAATTAAATTGGTCGGCAATTTTTCCCTGCAATAAGAATTAAAATAATTTAGAGAAGCTGATAAACCACTAACAGGATAATTATTTTTGAGGCCTATTGCTACGATTTCTGTTAAGTTTTTTTGTTTGCTTTTTAATAATACTGCTATTTCTTCATCCAACAGTAAATTTTGCAATAGAGAATTTTTTTGAAAAGCTTTATTAAACAAATTCAACAAAGAAGAACGGATAATACAACCGCCGGTCCACACTTTTATAACTTCAGATAAAGGTATTTCCATTTTTAAAAGAACGGAAGCTTTTGCCAGTAAAGATAATCCCTGCGTATAACTTATTATGGTAGCAAACAATAATGCATCGTATAACTGTTTAATTAATTCTTCTTTTAAAACATCAATTTGTTTTAATTGTGGTTGGTATAATTTATTGGCTGCAACTCTTTCCTCTTTCAGCGCAGAAATATTACGCATCATTACCGCCATATCAATTGTTGGGATGGGTTCCGGCAAATCCAGCGCTGCCTCCGATGTCCATTTACCAGTTCCTTTAGCACCTGCTTTATCAAGTATCATATCCACCAGCCGATTACCAGTCTTATCATCATTCTTCAAAAAAATATCTGCGGTAATTTCCAGTAAAAACGAGTTCATCTCTCCTTTATTCCACTCAGCAAAAATCTTTTGCAGTTCGTCATTATTCAATTCTAATCCATTGTGTAAAATATCATAGCATTCGCTTAGCAATTGCATGATAGCATATTCTATTCCGTTATGAACCATTTTTACATAATGTCCTGCTGCATCATTTCCTAAATATGCAACACACGGTTCACTTGCCTGTACTCCGATAAGGTTAACTTTTGCAGCAACCGCTTTTAATATAGGCTCTACTTCTTTGTAAGCCTCAATATCTCCGCCAGGCATTATGCTCGGCCCAAGCCTGGCACCCTGCTCACCGCCGGAAATACCAATGCCCATAAAGTGCAGCTTCTTTTCTTTTAAGAATGTTATTCTTTTTACTGTATCTAAGTAATGTGAGTTACCGCCATCGATTATTATATCCTCTTCCTCTAACAATGGAATAAGTTCGTTAATCACACTATCCACGGGATTACCGGCAGGAACCAGCATCATTAATTTTCGTGGCTTTTGTAATTGACTAATCATTTCAGATAGCGTATTCACCCCTTTAACTATAGTACCTTTTGTAGCAGAAGATTCAAGCGTGCGTGTTTTATCGGGATTTTTATCATACCCAATTACTTTAAACCCATGGTCTGCCATGTTGAGTAAAAGATTACTTCCCATAACGCCAAGACCTATCATCCCAAAGTCGTATCCGGGTTTCTCCATTTTAAAATTTATATAAATCAAAAATAGGCTAATTTGACTGTAGCGTTTATTACAATACTTACTCCAATGTTTTAATTTTGGCTGATAAAATTATGCGTATGTATATTCGTTTTATTTATTTAATATTTTTCATAACTGCATCATCCTGCTCATCAACGAGGGTTGCTAAAAAAGATGACAGCAAAATTGAGGTTGTTTTTGTACAGGTAAATGATGTGTATGAAATAGCTCCGATAGCTGGTGGTAAAGAAGGTGGGATGGCAAGAGTTGCCACTATAAAAAAAGAATATCTCCGAAAAAATCCCAATACTTTTTTGATTATGGCCGGAGATTTTGTAAGCCCTTCGGTTTATAACAGTCTGCAATATATGGGGCAGAGGATAAGAGGAAAACAAATGATAGAAGTGATGACAGTTGCGGGAACTAACCTTGTTGTATTTGGTAATCATGAGTTTGATATTGCGGAGAATGAATTGCAGGACAGGATCAATGAATCACAATTCGACTGGGTATCATCTAACACGTTCCATAATAAAAATGGAAAAATAATTCCGTTTGAAAAACGTCAGGGAACAAATGTTCTTCCCTTTCCAGACAGATATATTATGCGATTGAGAGACGCAGATGGTACCACAGTAAATATTGGCGTTATCGGGCTAACGCTGCCATTTAATAAAGCAGAATATGTTAGCTATACTGATCCGCTGCAAACTGCTAAAACAATTTATACTCAACTTAAAGATTCATGCGATGCAGTAATAGCCATAACCCACCAGCAAATGGAAGAAGATATAAAACTGGCGCAGGAAATTCCCGGTCTGGCTGCAATTCTTGGTGGACATGAGCATGACATGCGTTATCAAAAAGTGGGAAATGTTTTTATTACCAAAGCCGATGCTAATGCCAGGTCAGCCTATATAGTGAAATTAAACATCAATAAAAAACGAAAAGAAACAAAGGTTATAACATCACTTAAATATATTAATGAAACAGTAGCGCTGGATAGTACTACTAATGAATATGTAGGTAAATGGACAAAGATTGCTGATGACAATTATGCATCACTTGGATTTGATGCAAGAAAGGTCGTTCAATCTTCCGGCGAAACCTTAGATGGACGTGAAAAAGAAGTCAGGAGTAAATTTACCAATCTTTCAAAATTGATTGTTGAAGCAATAGCATATGCTTGCCCGCAGGCGGATGCTGTATTAATAAATGCCGGATCAATAAGAGTTGATGATTTTTTGCCTACCCCTATAACACAGTACGACATTATCCGGGCCCTGCCTTTTGGAGGCGGCATTTTTGAAGCAGCTATGAAAGGAAGACTTTTGATAAAAACATTAGAAGCAGGGAAAAAAAACCTGGGAATAGGCGGCTTTTTAATTTACCACCCTGCTCAATATAATGCCAACAAAAATGAATGGACGTTAAACGAAAAGCCTATAGACTCGGCAAAAACCTATCGTGTTGCATTGACAGATTTTTTATTCTCAGGTAAAGAAGCAAACCTTGATTTTTTAAACAAAAATAATCCGGATATTGTAAAAGCATATGAAGCAGAAACTTCACCTAAAAGTCCGAAATCTGATGTCAGACTTGCTATTATCAGGTATATGGAAAAAAAGAAATGATTTATCTACCAAACTATTTTTAATTACTACAATTTATAAATATGAGTAACCAGGTAAAAGAATTTAATGATTACCGCGAAAAAATGAATGAGGTTATTTTAAGTAAGAATAACCTCGTAATGAAACGTTTATGGAATTTAGATACCAACACTTATGAAGATGGGGCACTTGATAAAAAAACAAAAGAAATGCTGGGGCTTGTTGCCAGTATGGTATTGCGCTGCGATGATTGTATTAAATATCACCTGGGAAAATCGCACGAGCTTGGTGTAACAACAGAACAGATGTATGAAATTTTTGCTGTTGCAAATATTGTTGGAGGAACAATTGTTATCCCTCATACAAGAAGAGCTGCTGAATATTGGGAAGAATTAATTGCTAATTAAGTGATCTTTTAAAATTATCCATGAGAAAAACTTTTCTTATTGTATGTATCGTTCTTTCAATCAAATCCTACTCACAAAATACAAAGTCATTTTTTTTTGGACGCACTACCGGCAAACTTCCGTTTCTGGAATATGGAATTGGTGATGACAGGCTTGGTGGTGCTAAAATGACCTACTTGGATACAAACGTTTTATTAAAAGTGATTGATAGTTTTAAAACGGATTATAAAGTTCAGCTATCTAAAAATCATACTGCATATATTGATAAAGGAAGTATAGTACCCGTACCATCGGGTGCAACAGATCATTTAACTAACAGTTGGAAAGTTTTTGGCGATTCAGGATTTGATTATGTAACAATTATGTTAGATGAAAAATTGCCTTACAGAAGTATACAACAAATTAATCCCTCAAGGGTAGTGGTAGAAATTTTTGGTGTTGAAAGCAATACCAATTGGATTACACAACTCAGTTCAACTAAAGAAATAATAAATGCCTGGTATGAGCAGCCTGAGGATGATGTAATGAAAGTGATAATTGATCTAAAACATAAACAACATTGGGGACATAGTATTTCTTACGAAGGGAGGAGATTGATCATTAAGATTAAACGCCAACCTAAAAATCCTAAACTTAAATATTTAACCATCGCAGTTGATGCCGGGCATGGCGGAGATAACACCGGAGCCACAGGCGTTACAACTAATATCCTGGAAAAAGATTACACTTTACTAATAGCGAAACAGCTACAGGCAGCTCTCTTAAAAAAGAAGGCAAAGATTTTTATGACAAGAGAAATAGATACTTCCCTGAGCATGGTTGAAAGAATTGAAATACTCAAAACTAAAAACCCTGATATGCTCATCAGTATTCATCTTAATTCGTCTTCAAGAGATAGCATACAAGGCGTAAGCACTTATTACCGTTATATCGGCTTTCGCCCTTTAAGTGTTTCAATTCTCAACAACATGCGTACTCTTAATTTAAAAGAGTTTGGAAATGTGGGCGCTTTTAATTTTAGTTTCAGCGGACCGACTGATTATCCCAACTGTCTTGTAGAAGTAGCTTTTCTAAGTAATAAAGAAGATGAGAAAAAAATATTATCTCCCGCTTTTCACAAAGCTGTTGCAAAAAAAATTGTGGAAGGCATTGAAGAATTTTTAAAAAAATTATAAGAACAATTACTTTTGCTTTTTAATATTTGAGATATAAACATATACGACACTATAAAAAAAGCTTTCGGAAGATTAAGCCATTTGGCTGAAACCTTAATTGGTTCAGAGATTGTACGGTTGGGGGCAGACATAAAAGAAAAAATTAGTAAAGGAGAAAAAATTTATAACTATACTATCGGTGATTTTGATTCGTCTATTTTTCCTATACCTAAAAAATTTGAGCATGAAATAATTGAAGCTTATAAACATCACTTTACCACGTATCCACCTGGGGAAGGTATACTCGCTTTAAGAGAATCAGTTTCAAAATTTATTAAAGACAGAGAAGGAATTGAATATAATGCCGGTGAAATACTAATCGCTGCCGGCGGTCGTCCTTTAATTTATGCATTATACAGAGCACTTGTTGATAAAGGTGATAAAGTGATCTACTCAGTACCCAGTTGGAATAACAACCATTATATACATTTTGTAGAAGGCGAACATGCTGTAATTGAAGCAAGAGCAGAAAATAATTTTATGCCCCTGGCAGAAGAAATCAGACCCCATTTAAAGGGCGCAGCGCTTATTGCATTGTGCTCCCCCCTGAACCCGACCGGCA
The DNA here is from genome assembly GCA_050998315.1 of Chitinophagaceae bacterium. Taxonomy (GTDB): domain Bacteria; phylum Bacteroidota; class Bacteroidia; order Chitinophagales; family Chitinophagaceae; genus Ginsengibacter. The sequence continues at coordinate 10,689 of JBPCQG010000231.1, read as the reverse complement.
CAATTTTTAAAAAGAAAGAACTCCAGGAGATTTGCGACCTGGTTTTACAGGAAAATATGGAAAGAGGCGACGAAGAAAAAAAATTATATGTAATGTATGATCAAATGTATTGGATGTTAACGTATGGAGATTCTGAACATTATAATCCTGTTTCACTAAGACCTGACATGAAGGATTATACCATTTTTATCGATGGTATAAGTAAATCGTTTTCTGCTACCGGTGTTAGAGTGGGATGGGCGTTAGGCCCTCAGCATGTATTAAATAAGATGAAAGCAATAAACAGCCATGTTGGAGCATGGAGCCCTATGGCTGAACAACATGCCACCGCAAAGTATCTTTTGGAAACAGAAGCAATTGATAAATATTTTGAGCATTACAAAAAAGAATTAGAAGATAGATTACGACTGATACATGAAGGATTTCAAAAATTAAAGAATGAGGGATTTAACGTTGAATCGATAGCTCCGCAAGCAGCGATTTATTTGACTATACAAATTGATCTTATTGGTAAAAAAACGACTATAGAGAAAATTTTGGAGAAGCAAACAGATGTAACAGAGTACATATTAAATGAAGCGAAGCTTGCCGTAGTTCCTTTTTATGCATTTGGATCTTCAAAAAATTCTAACTGGTACAGGTTAAGTGTTGGTACTTGTAAAAAAGATGAGATAAATGATATGCTTTCCAATTTAAAACAGGCATTAAAGAAACTGAAGTAATTAATTTTTATTACTTAAAAAGATAAATGGCTTGAGGTGTTTATTACGGATTGTATTGCGAATGATATGAAATTGATTCTGGATTTTATAGCGGTTTAGGTTTATTACTTCATGGGCAGTTACAAGGTTCTCCATTTTTTCAAAGGCATATAAAAGCTCATGAAGCATTTCTACCTCATGCTCTATAGCCTGCGGGCTCATTAGTTCTTCTTTGAACAATACCAGTAAGTCCCGGTTAGATTTGTTCATCATTATTATGTTATTAATTTTAGTACCCTACCATCCCCTTTTTATTAGGACATCCGCAATTACTTTTTTTGGAAGAGCTACATCCGGTTACTAATATAGTAAATGCCAATAAAAAAACCAAACAAATGTTATAAACTTTCTTCATATAATCAAATACAAATTAAACTATTTTCACAATTATTTATTGCAATGTTTTGACAGACGGTAAAAAATTTAACAATCCTTCTCCCAAACAAAAAATTTTAATAGCTCCGCTGGAGTGGGGCCTCGGTCATGCCACAAGGTGTATTCCTTTAATAAACGAACTATTAAATCAAAACTGCGAAGTTTTAATTGCTGCAGAGGGAGCAACTTTTTCTGTGCTTAACCAGGAATTTCCATCACTTACCTTTTTACCCCTGATGGGATACAGAATAAAATACAGCAGGAAAAAATATTTTTTACCCTGGAAGATATTTGCACAGTTTCCAAAAATTGTATTTACCATTTATAAAGAACATCAGTGGTTAAAAAAAATAGCAAAGGAGTATAAATTGGATGCTGTAATTTCTGATAACCGGTTTGGTATGTATCACACTAAAATCCCTTCATTTTACATTACTCATCAATTATCAATTAAAACAGGAAACGTATTTACGGAAAGAATTGCTAGAAGAATTAATTATTATTTTATCAATAAATATACTGAATGCTGGATACCTGATTTTGAAGTAAATGGTTTAGCAGGCTCATTATCTCACCCAAAAAAACTACTAAAAAAAATAAAATACCTGGGCGCATTATCCAGATTTGAGTTGAATGTTTCTGAAAAAAGATATGATCTCCTTATAAGTATTTCCGGTCCGGAACCACAGAGAACAATTTTTGAAGATCAAATTTTAAATGATTTAAAGTCGTATTCCGGAAAAGTTTTATTTATCAGAGGACTGCCGGAGATGATCGAAGAGCTGAAAGATGAAAATCCATTAATAGATATTAAAAATCATCTTTCCTCCAAACAATTAAATGCGGCGATTCTGCAATCTGATATGATCATCAGCAGGTGCGGATATACAACTATTATGGATTTAATAAAGCTGCAAAAGAAAGCTATTCTTGTACCAACTCCCGGACAAACTGAACAGGAATATCTGGCTACGTATATAATGGAGAAAAAAATATTCTATACCATAAGCCAAAAAAACTTTGAGTTACAAAACTCACTTCAGCAAGCTTATTCGTTTCCTTTTTCTCATCCGATATATGATATGGAGCAATACAAAATTGTAATTCATCAATTTGTTCGCTCACTGTAAAGCCGCAACTTTGCACCTTCAATAAAAATAATTTTGACTCCCCGGATAAAAGCACACTTAGGCTTATTAGCAACCAATTTCTTTTTTGCGATAAATATAAGCGCTATAAAATATTTTACTGCTCAAAGCTTAGCAGGTCCATATGGGCTTAACGTAGTTCGCAGCGGAGTTAGTGTATTGCTTTTTTGGTTGCTCTTTCTTTTCAGCAGGAAAAAGATAAAAATTGAAAAGAAACACATATTAAGGTTTATGCTTTGTGCTTTAACTGCTCTTGCTGTTAACCAGATGCTGTTTATGAAAGGAGTATCATACACTTATCCCATTCACGCCTCACTTCTATTGCTGATCACGCCTATACTTATAACTTTTATTGCTGCATGGATTTTAAAAGAGAGAATTACGTGGCTAAAACTTATTGGATTATTTCTTGGTGTTACCGGGGCATGTATACTGATTCTGTCCGGAGATAGTACCGGCAAAGGACATAATATTTTATTAGGTGACCTATTAATAATATTGAGTACAGTTGCTTACACCATTTATTTTATACTGGTTAAACCTTTAATGCAAAAGTATTCGCCAATGGATGTAATGAGATGGACCTTCACCTTTGGATTATTCATGATCCTGCCATTTGGCTGGGACGAGCTTACTTTAATTCCATGGGAACAATTTACTGTTAATGAATATATGTTGCTATTTATGATTGTAGTACCCGGTACTTTTCTGGCTTATATATTTAATGTATATGGGATAAAAATACTTAATGCATCTACTGCCGGATCGTACATTTATTCACAACCTGTTTTTGCTGTGATAATAGCTACAATATTTCTGAAAGAAAATCTGGAAATATATAAAATAATAGCAGGCGTTGTAATCTTCAGTGGTGTTTATCTTGCCAATAAACAATTTAAAAAATGACAGATTATCGTTATTCTTCTTTTTTAGGATAATCAAAAAATAAGAATTGCTTTTTTGCCTTGGAAAAATCTGTCCATTTTTCAACATTTGCTTTTAAGGCAAATACACTGCAGGTAGGCATGTTATCAATATTTGCGTTATCAATTAACTGGTTAACAAATGCTGTAATACCGGGGTTGTGAGAGAAAATTGCAGCACTATCATATTTATCATCAATTTTTTTTATTGTTTCTGCAAAATCTTTTAAGCCGGCATCATACAATGCGGAAACCATAATAATTTCATCTTTATCCCGATTAAATTCTTTTATAAAATACTCTGCTGTTTTTTTTGCACGCTTTGCAGGGCTTGAAATAAATGCATCAATTTTTACACTTCTATTTTTTAACCGTTTACCCATTTTGGGTGCGTCTGTTTTACCTCGCTCATTTAATGGACGCTCGAAATCGCTTAGTGAAAAATCATCCCAACTGCTTTTTGCATGGCGTATAAGAAGAAGTGTTTTCATTAATTACATATTACAGATTGCAAATTACAAATTAGAGAATTATATTTCGTGATTAAAATATCATCATGGCAAAAATTAATTCTTTTGAGGATATACCCGTATGGCAACAAAGTATAGAATTAGCTGTACTTATTTATCATATTTGTGGAAAAGGGAAATTAAAAACTGATTTTGATATGAAAGTTCAGGTTAAAAAAGCAGCTTGTTCGATTTCAAACAATATCGCTGAAGGATACGAGTATGACAATAGAAAAGATTTTATTCGATTCTTAAGAATTGCGAAGGGATCATGTGGAGAAGTAAGAAATCAATTGACCATTATTAAAAGTGTTCATTTAATCGATGAAACAGATTATATAACAGGAAAAGAAAAATGCATTTCTATTTCAAAGCAATTGAAAGGATTATTGAATACCTTAAAAATTATCCTGCTCAAAAAAATATGTAATCTGGAATCTGAAATTTACAATTTAATACCCCCTCACATTTTTCCCCTCCATGTAATTTATAAATGCTTTATTAACCACTCGATTTCCGCCAGGTGTTGGATAGTTACCGGTAAAATACCAATCGCCTAAATTGGTTGGACAACTTTCATGCAAATCCTCTATCGTCTGGTAAATTACATCCACCGGTATTGAAATTTCATTCGGTGTAATTAGTTCGGCAATTTTTTTTGAGATCTGATCCAGTGTGAATGGCTTATAAATTTGCCTTATCAAATTCTCTGTATGTAATTTATTATTCCGTTGCAGGTCTTTACATTTATTCAATAATTCACATAATAATTTTTCCTGTCCGGTTTCTTTTATTAATTCAATGGCAGCTCTAAAGGCAACGAATTCACTCAACTTACTCATATCTATCCCATAGCAATCCGGGTATCTTATCTGTGGTGCAGAAGAGACAACGATAATTCTTTTCGGCTGCAATCGCGACAGCATCCTGATAATACTTTCCTTTAATGTTGTTCCTCTAACTATCGAATCATCTATAACGATCAAAGTGTCTTCATTTTTCCTGACTGTACCATACGTAATGTCGTAAACGTGCTGTACCATTTCGTTACGGCTGCTATCTTCGGTAATAAAAGTCCGGAGCTTAACATCTTTTATTGCAATCTTTTCTATCCTTATCCTCCTGTTCACCATCGCCGTTAATTTTTCTTCATCATACACTTTTCCCCAGCTTAATATTCTTTCTACTTTAATTTTATTAAGATAATCTTCTGCACCTTTTATCAAACCATAAAAAGCAGTTTCTGCAGTATTTGGAATAAATGAGAAGATGGTGTTTTTAAGATCGTAATCAATTGCTTTTAAAACAGCCTCGCTTAAATGATAACCGAGCGCAGTTCTTTCTTTATAAATTTTTTCATCGCTGCCGCGGGAAAAATAAATACGTTCAAAGCTGCATGCTTTTCTTTCTTTCGGTTCAAGAATTTGTTCTATGGAAAAATTACCCTGAGAATCTACCATTACAGCATGCCCCGGCATTAATTCCTGTACTTCATTTTCACCTACATTAAAAGCTGTGCGTATCGCTGCTCTTTCACTTGCTGCTACTACTACATCTTCATTAATGTAATAATAACACGGTCTAATACCATGAGCATCTCTTATTACAAAGCCAGTTCCATTACCGGTAATTCCTCCAAATGTAAATCCCCCATCAAAATATGAAACGGCTTTTCTTAAAACCTTTGTCATGTCAAGATTATCGGGAAATTGTTCATCAGCTTTTACTAAAAAATGATAGATCACTTCCATCATTGCACCAAGGTCGCTTTGCTTTTCAAATTCATCAGGATGGCAATTGATCAAAGAAAATAATTCGTCTTTGTTTACAAGATTAAAATTCCCTGCCAGTGCAAGATTTCTTGCAGGAATGGTATTTCTCTTTACGAAGGGATGGCAAAAATCCAGGTTATTTTTTCCCTGTGTTCCATACCGCAAATGTCCCAACAATAACTCTCCCAAAAAATTTACATGACCTTTCATTAATCCCGGGTGATGCTGTATATCAGGATGATTTTTTTCTAGCTCGGTTATTTCTTTACCTATCTGTAAAAAGATATCAGCAATAGATTGATTGGCATTACTCCTTATGCGGTGAAGGAAAGGATAACCGGGCTCCGTATTAAGTTTAACGGTTGCGATGCCTGCGCCATCCTGGCCACGATTATGCTGTTTTTCCATCAGCAGGTATAGCTTGTTAAGTCCATACATTACTGAACCATACTGCTGTTGATAATAAGAAAAAGGTTTGCGTAAACGAATGAAGGCAAGACCGCATTCATGTTTTATTTCGTCACTCATTTATTGGAAAGAAGAGGCAAAGGTAAGGATACAAATGGTGAAACGTGAAAGGTGAAAAATTTAAACTCCCGTTTGACGTCTCACGTTTAATGATGAATGTAAAAACATGTATTAGTTTGTTGCTATAGCATTTGTAGTCCACTTTTGCATTTCAGCGCAACCCTTGTATTCACCATCAACATTAATGTAAAATGTGGGAATGTTTTTAGTAAACCATTTTTCGAGTGTTTCGTTTTTCTTATCATCCAAAGCTCTTTGTGCTAACTTATTATAATCGTCTTTCAGGTTTTCCCGGTGTGGCTCAGTTCTCGTAATTAACTGTACAATACGAACACCTTTTTTACCTCTTTCGTCAGTATATTCAGAAGGTTGTGAATACTCACCCACGGCAATATCTTTTAATCTTACCACCAGGTCTTTATCCAATTGATCTATAGTTAGAAAAGTACTTCCGTCTTTGCCGGGAATTCTTCCGCCGGTAAATTTGCTTGATTCATCGTCACTGTATTTGGCTACGGCTTCTCCAAATTTTATTGTTCCTGCAATAAGTTTTGATCTTACAGAATCTAACTTATGCTTTGCATCATTTATCTCTATAGAAGATACCTGGGGTATTTTTAAGATATGCCTGATAGAAGCATCGTCCCCGGCACGACTAATCATTTGGATAATGTGATACCCAAACTTCGTTTTAAAAACTGTTGAAACCTGTCCTTCTTTTAAGCTAAAAGCTTTTGCAAGAAATATAGGATCCCATTGTTTTTCATTTTTGTTTATATCATACTTACCACCTGTTTCTTTGCTCCCCGGATCATCAGTATATAAAGATGCAAGCGTTTCAAACTTTTTAGTTCCGCTTTCTACCTGTTGCTTATATTCTTTTAACTGGTCTATTGCATATGTTTCAAGCTCACGGCTGGCTTTAGGATAAACTATTACCTGACCAACTTCAACTTCTGACTCATAATATGGCAAACTATCTTTGGGGATTGTTTCAAAATATGCCTTCACTTCAGAAGGTGTGATCTTTACATCGTCAACAATTTTATTACGCATAGACTGCGCTAATTTTTGCTCACGAAATGTTTGTTTAAAATCTTCTTTTAACTGGTAGATGGTTTTGCCTGCAATTTGTTCTACAACATCTTTTGAACCGTATTGGTTGATAAAATATCTTACCTTATTGTCAATTTCTGCATCAATTTCTTCCTCAGAAACCGGGATAGAATCTTTTTCTGCCTGCAGCACTAAAGTTTTAACACCAAGCGCCTGTTCTAACAAAAGACATTTAGCATTTTCAGGCATTTCCATATTTTGCCGTTGCATATCTGCTATACTATTTTCAATCTCACTTTTAAGAACGATTTTATCACCGACAGTTGCAATAATTCTATCAGCGAGCACTCTTTTTGTTTGTGCAAAAAGAGAAAGGAAAACCACGGAAAATAATGCAGTTAAATAAAATTTCTTCATAAAAAAATTAATAGGTATCAAAAATACGAGGTATTATTTTATAAGAATTGTTGAATAGTTAGATATACGTTAATTATTGATTGTATTCTATCTGTTTTATTTGATAAGTAATCAAGGGCTATTATCTGCTCTCACCTTAACTGCGTAATTCAATTCAGGAACCGGCTTGAAAAATAAGCAGTGGTATTGCTAATAAACTTTATTTTATTACATACACGAGGCGAAGATTAACAGGGATTACAGGACCAATATAAGTTTCATTAGTTATATTATTGATTCTGCGGTTGATTGTATAAATGCCATCAAGAACTTTATGCCATTTGAACCTTATCCCTAACCCGCTTACAAATTCAAACTTAAATTTATGATTGCGGCTGATGTTAGATTGAATGCCCCATTTGATATGTATGCCTGCGGCATGCTTTTGCAGATTGAAGTTGGTAAATTCTTCATATGCCGGAATATTGTTAACAGGAATACGACCTAACCAGTCTTCTATTTTGTACGAAACATATTTATAATGCAATTCGGCTTCCCAAAAACTATTTCTGTTTTCAGGATAGTATCTCAAAAAAGGCCGGCCAATTATACCCTTTGCACTTTTACTATTTCGGATATAACCGGTATTGAAAACCCAGCCCACGTCCGTACCAACCGACCAGTTGGATCGACAACGATGCTCAATACCAAAAGATAAATTTTCATCGACAGGATCGGCAAGGCCTAAAATATTAAAACGAACTGAAAGATTTGAGCCGGGTATTTCAGTATTATTTTTTTGGCTGTATACTTTATAGGGAGCAGTAACCAAAAAAAGTGCTCCAATAAAAATTCTAATCATCAAATAATTTTAGCCAAAAGAACAGGATTGCGGTTATCAGATATATCGTATAATATTATCCCGTTGGTTACCCAACAAATAAGAGTATTCTGGTAAGGTATAACATCTATATACGACCCATCTTTTATTGATTTAATAAGTGTAGGCTGATAGGGCTTGTTTATATCCATTATCATTAAACCCAATTGCCTGTCGCACACATATAATACATCACCTGAGTAGCCCAGTCCGTAAGGTTCACCAACCCGGAAGGTTGCTTTTTGTACCGGCTTTGTTACATCTTTTATATCAAATACCGCAAGTATGCTTTGTGTACCCCCGCAAGGGCCATTTGTGCGTAAAGTTGCAAAGGCCACAGTATCTTTTGCTACCACCGGATCGCACCGGCGTAAAACATCCGGAGAAATTGCAGTGCCAAGCTTTTGCGGATTTTCAGGATCAGTAATTGAATATATATAAACCTGGCTTGTTGAGCCAATAAAGAGTTTATCTTTAAAAGGATAAATTGTTTCAATGGCAAAACCTATACTTACTGTTCTTTTCAATATCGGATCAGCAGCATTGCTGATGTCAAAAGCTTTTAATTGTTGTTCATCAACGCTATAAAGATAATTTCCGGAGATGGCAAATCTTGCCAATGAGCCTCCTTGTCCGGTAGTTTGTGGAGGATTTGCTCCAAACGAATTAGCAATGTCTTTTTCACAATGTAAAAATAAGAGGCTGACAATAATGAGTGGAAATAAAGTTTTTCTCATGTTATGAAATTAACGACGGCATTTAGGTGTACTGATTCTTTTTAGTTCCCAACGAACAACAATTCCTTTGGCTTCATCCGGGCATTCGAAATAGATATTAGAGAATGGCGGATATTTTTGATTAACAGGAGGAAAAACATTGGTTATACGCTTTACCATCTGGGGTTGTGCCGGATTGCTGATGCTAAACACTACAATATCACTGTAATTATTTGCATATAAAAAATTGCCTTTTACAGCCAGTTCAGTACATAAAGGGATTTTTAAAAAAGATATTTTTTTTGGTACCTTTTTGTCAGTGGCATCAATGATATGAATCCCTGTATTCAAGTCGTTTTGAAATATATAATTTCCATAAGCGTATATTTTACCGGCATCGGTTATGGGTTTTTCAGGTTCCACACTTATCTGATTTACATTCCCGGTTGACGCATATACAGGTACATAAGCATCAATTTGCCCGGAAAGCACATTATCATTTTCACGTGTGCATGAAAATAGAAACAGCATTAGTGATGAAATTAGCAATGCCTATTTAAAAAATTAATGCTGCCTGAATAAAAAATAAATGTATTTGTTGTGGAAATAGTTCCTTATGCGGATAATGTGATTATGTAATTTATGAGTTGTTAATATCTCAAGTCAGGCGAGCCGGCCAAAATAATTCTGAGATCAATAAATCAGAAGAACGTTTTCCTGCAAAGTCTGAAAGAATATTTTTGTTGGTACAGCAACAGATTTACTATCGCAATTATGCAGCCTTTACAATGTTCTCTTCACTTCAACTTCTTCAAAGGCTTCAATTAAATCTCCGGGCTTAATATCATTGTAATTCTTTATGATCATTCCACATTCCATATTGGTAGTAACTTCTTTTGCATCATCTTTAAATCTTTTCAGACTTCCTAATTCACCTGTGTGGATAATAATACCTTCTCTCACCAAACGTATACGGTTATTACGGGCTACTTTACCATCAAGCACCATGCAACCTGCTACGGTTGCTTTATCAAATTTGTAGCTTTCTTTAATTTCTGCAACTCCCAATACCTTCTCCTGTATTTTTGGCTCCAGCATACCTTCCATTGCGCTCTTAACTTCATCAATTGCATCGTATATAATAGAATATGTTTTAATCTCTACACCTTCATTCTCTGCAAGTTTTGATGCAGATAATGCAGGACGAACATTGAAGCCAATAATAACTGCATCCGAAGCTGTTGCCAGCAATACGTCACTTTCTGTAATTTGTCCTACGCCCTTATGCACAACACTTATAGCAATTTCCTCGGTACTTAATTTTTGCAGTGAATCACTTAAGGCTTCAACGGATCCATCCACATCAGCACGAATAAGAAGATTAAGTTGTTTAAAGTTACCCAATGCAAGCCTGCGACCGATCTCATCTAAAGTAATATGTTTTTTAGCTCTTATTCCCTGTGCACGCAGAATTTGTGCTCTTCTGTTTGCAGTTTCTTTTGCTTCGCTTTCATCTTCATAAACTTTAAAAGTTTCACCGGCCTGCGGAGCGCCGTTCAATCCTAAAATTAATACTGGTGTGGCAGGCGGGGCTTCTTCAGTTCTTTGATTCCGTTCATTAAACA
>JBPCQG010000219.1:0-16591 GCA_050998315.1 Chitinophagaceae bacterium | reverse complement strand
ATAAATTCTCTCTTCTCCTTATTCATCTTCTATTTAAATAAATTTGATAGTGTTTGTTTTATCGCAACAGTTTGTGCAGATGAATTGCTATTGTTTTCAAAAATAGTTTTAGCATCTATTTCCTCTTCATAAAAATTATTGTTCGCTTTTTCATCAATATCTAAGGCTGATCCGCTGATACTTATGCCTGCAAATAGCCCTTTTGATTTAGAATAGGAATAAATTTCCGCCTCTATTTTATAATCTGTACTGGCACTTGAATTTCTACCAACTGGTCCCGCTGTTACTGATGCATCACTACGCTGGCGCAGATATGCAGCAAAGCATGAGTGTGTTTGCGTATCTGTGCCAATGAGGGTAGATTTTTTTACAGTCATTTCTTACATTTACCAATGAGCAAAAAATATAAGTTCGCTGACAATGATAAAATTTATTTTGTAAGTTTTGCCATCACCAACTATATTGATCTTTTCATTCGTAATGAATACAAAGAAGAAATTGTAAACAGCATAAAATATTGCCAGGAAAAGAAAGATTTGGAATTATACGGATGGTGTATCATGACAAGCCATGTGCACCTTATTATTGGAACAAGAGGAAATCCAATGCAAAACATTATGAGAGATTTGAAAAGACATACATCTGAAGTGTTGCATACAAAGATTCGAAATAATAATACAGAAAGCAGGAAAGAATGGATGCTATGGATGATGGAAAGAGCCGCAAAGAAAAATAGTAATGCAGCAAAGTTTCAATTGTGGCAACCTGAAAGTCATCCGGTACAGTTAATAAATAATAAGATGGCACATCAAAAACTGGATTATATACATTATAATCCTGTGGAAGCCGGGTTTGTTACAAATGCAGAAGAATGGAAATACAGCAGTGCTATAAATTATTATGGAGGTAAAGGGCTTTTAGAAATTATAATGTTAGACACCTTAATTGTATGAAAGTTCTTAAGGCACAGATACGCAACTGCACCAAGGCAGGGCTGCATATCTGCGCCAGTTGGGTTAGAGATACTTTTTTATTAATTGATAGAATAAAACAAATCGAATCCTCTTTTTATTAAACCTAGACTTTGAAATTGAGAAAATTCAAAGTTGGATACACGGCAAGGTAAGTATCAACTTTGATAAGAATAAAACTAAAGGCTATCACTTTGACTACGAAAATGAGAAATATGAGAAATTCATTACGGGGTATAACAATGAGGGTAACGAAATCTTACAAAGTTGTAAGAAGGAAGATGGTAAGCATTTTGTTTTGACATATTTCAAAAAGGAAGTTTTGAATAAATATTATAACGAACCAACGAAGTATGAAGTTTATGGCTGGGGTGTAATGTGCAAATTCTTCTCTCTCAAAATTGACAACAACATTCAGGATTATGTTCCTGTATTCCTCATTGAATTAGGAATGCTACCTCATAAAGAACAATTGCACTGGAAACAATATAACATTGCGCCTCAAAAGGGAATTAGCAATACTTACTACAAAACAATGATTGAAGGAAATTGGGCTGAACATCCTGAAACACCTGACCTCTTCTTTAAGCACAAATATGAACAGTTCAATGAAAAATGGGAATCCAAATTTGGATGGAAATTTTATAAACCTTTGGCTAAAGAGGATAAATTCATTTTCACATCGTTGCATCTGCCAACATCAAACAATGTAAAAGCTTTTTGTGAGCAGATGCTATCCTTAGCTAAAATTACTATTGATAGATTAAATGAACCAGAATTTTCAAAACAAATTACGCTTGAAAAAAATGATAAAGGCATTACAAAATTGAAAAAGTTTTTAAAAGTTAATAACATAGAAATTTCCGATATGATTTTATTCTTACGAAACCTTTGGGATTTACGTTCTGGCTTATTATCTCACAGCTTTAGTAATTCTAATAAAGATTGTAAGAGAGCTATTGAGTATTTTGGTATTAAGGATGATAATTACATTGAAGTGGCAAAAGACATTTTTATTAAATCAATTCATACATTAAACACCCTTGAGAGTATATTTTTAAAACAAGAAAAGCAGACAGAATAAGAGAAACATTTTATATCCTTTCTGCTTTTTACTTCTCTCCTAAACAATTTTTTATTTTCTTCCTTGCGGCTAACCATTGCGTCCATAAAGTTTTAAAAGCCTTATCAGTATCATTTGCTGCCGCAATAGCCTGCGAGGTAGAAGGCATGTCACTCTCCTGCAGAATATTAAATACCGAAGTAAGTGAACTGTTTAAGCTTCCAAAACTTTGCTTAGTACCGCCCTGCACACTTGATAAGAATGAAGCTGCCAGCGTATCACATACATTAAGATCGGTTATTGCAAAACCGGAAGCATCAGGTAATTTTTCTTTTACTTTTCTTCTGAGATCACGAACCTCATTTAATACATTTAATATTTGAAGACGGTCATTGTAAACCTTTAGCGAAAGATCATGTTGCTGCAGAAGATCTGCCATTGATGTTTTTACTCTTGGATCCATTTTAACCATAAAAGATCGCGAATAGGTTTTACCATCTGCAGTAAACTTCGCAATATATGTTCCCGGCATTACCCATGGCGATGTTTCATTAGGCGCAGTATTTTTGTATGTGGCACTTATTGGATAAGCAGCAGGAACATTTAACGGTGCGTAATGCATATCCCATAAAAAACGATGCGAACCTTTTTCTGCAGATAAAATTTGTTGAGGACGTATCCAGTAATGCGGAATATTTACATCCGGTATTTTATACATTGTATCTGTATTGGAATATTTACGGATAGTATTTCCTTTTGTGTCCTGAATTTCCAGCGTTACACTTTTTGCATTTTCTTTTAGGTAATAATCAATGATAGCGCCATCCGGTGGATTTTCTCCGGCAGGTTCTTCCTGGGGTAAAGGTGTATCTGGCCACATATTCCATCTTACTCTGTAAGCATTTGCAGGTTTATAAAGTAGAGGCAGGGCATGCTCTGTCTCTACAGATGTTAATTGCCTTAATGGTGTCGTATTATCCAATATCCAAAAGCTTCTGCCATGTGTGCCGATAACAAGGTCATCATCTTTAATAACAAGATCACGTATAGAAGTTGCCGGCATGTTGAGGCGTAATGATTGCCAGTGTTCGCCATCATCAAATGATACATAAACCGCTCTTTCACTTCCGGCAAATAATAATCCTTTGCGATAAGGATCTTCTCTCACTACATTAATAGGATCGTCAGGCAAACCATTTACAATTTCTTTCCATGTTTTTCCACCATCCATGGTTTTATAAATGTGCGGATGCATATCATCCAAACGAATGCGATTGACCGCGGCGTAAACTGTGTTCACATCAAAGTGAGATGCATCCATCAGTGATATCTTACTCCATGAAGTAATTGCCGGAGGTGTAACATTATTCCATGTTTTGCCACCATTTTTTGTAAGATGAATCAGGCCATCATCTGTACCGCACCAAATCGTATTTATATCTTTTGGAGAAGGTGCAACAGTATAGATCACACCACGACGTGGCATCTTCTTTAATTCATCAGAGGTATAAATGCCAACACTGGCTGGAACATCCCAGCTTTCTCTTGATAGATCAGGACTGATGATCTGCCAGTTCTTCCCTCCATTTAATGTTTTAAACAAAACATTTCCTGCATAGAATAATGTTTTTTTATCAACAGGAGAAAATAAAACAGGCGCAGTTCTTAAAAAACGGTACTTACCACTTCGCACTGATTCAGGCGCAATATTCTGTGTCTGCCCTGTTCGTTTATCAAATCTCGAAAGCTTGCCTCCATAAATAATGTTAGGATCTAAAGGGTCTGCGGCAACATAACCATATTCTTCAGCACCTACCGGATGCCAGTCATGAAAAGTTATTTGTCCATCAATGCTTCTGCTGGAAATACCCACTGAGCCACTCTCCTGCTGCCCGCTGTAAACGTTATACGGAAATGCATTGTCAGTACTTACATGATACATTTGTGCTGTGGGCTGATTGTACCACGAAGAAAAAGTTTGTCCGCCATTTACAGTGATGATCGCACCCTGGTCACTGGCAATTAAAATTATTTGCGGGTTAATAGGATTTATCCAGATGCGATGGTAATCATCACCACCAGGTGCGCCACGGAATGCAATCCATGTTTTAGCTCCATCAACCGATTTCCATACTACAACATCCGCACTATAAACAATATCTGCATTTTCGGGATCAACTTTTATTTCTGCAAAATCTTCCCCCCTTCCCCAATATCTTTCATCGGTGCTCATCAGTATCCATGATTCTCCCGCATCATTACTTTTATAAATGCCTCCATGATTTCCGCAATCAACCGTAGCATACATCCGCTGTGGATCAGAAGGTGCAATGCCAAATCCTATACGGGATAAGCCTTCTTTTGTTGTTGGCAAACCTGTCATTAATTTCTTCCAGGTGTTTCCTCCGTCCGTTGATTTAAATAAACCACTTTCAGTTCCATTCCATTTACCATTTTCCCACGGGCCTTGCCTGCCTGCCCACATATCTGCATAGATAATGTCAGAATTTTTTGGGTCAATAGTAACCTGTACAGCTCCTGTATTTTCATCTTTATATAAAACCTTCTCCCATGTTTTGCCACCATCTATTGTTCTGTAAACACCACGTTCCGGATTTGGGCCATAGGGATGACCGAGCGCTGCAACAAAAACACGATTCTCGTTTTTAGGATCAATTGCAAGTCCACCTATTTGCTGCACATTATTTAAGCCCAGGTGTGTCCATGTTTTGCCGGCGTCAGTTGACTTATACATGCCATCTCCAACAGAAAGATCAGGACGTTGTAGGCCTTCGCCACTGCCAACATAAATTGTGTTTGGATTGGACGGTGATACAACCACATCTCCTATAGATCCTGTAGGCTGATCATCAAAAATGGGGAACCATGTTCGTCCATAATCAGTGGTCTTCCATACACCGCCATTGTTTACGCCAATATAAAAAACATTAGGCTGTTGCGGAACCCCCACTGCACCCACTGTTCTTCCACCTCTGTGTGGGCCTATCATTCGCCACTTCATACTATTAAATAAAGAAGGTTCAATAGGCTGCGCTGATGCCTGCAAATGAATTTGAGATACAAGAATAGAAAGCAGAATATATTTTTTCATATTTATTAATTGTAGAGACATGAAGATAAAGAGAAAATGTTCTGGCAAAACAATTGCATTCATTTAAAACATGGAAAAATTCGATATAATAATTGTTGGCGCCGGCGCATCAGGATTAATGGCAGCAAGAATATTATGTGAATCAAAAATGAAAGTTTTGCTTTATAAATCTGAAGAAAGTTTGTAGAAAGATGAATAGATAATAAGTTTTTAATATCTCTAATAATTATGAAGAGCTGATTGATAAAAATATTCCTGTTCTTCAAGTTTTTTGCAGCATTAAAACTTAACAGGAAATCCAAACAGAACAAGTGCCAGAGCATTTAATTTTTCTTTTCTGCAAACTTTTCGGGAATACCAACTGTTTTTACAACACCTGTAAGAATCGATTTCCATAGAAGGTTGAAAAAGTTTTTATGAGTAGTTCGTATTACGGTAAAATCCGGCTGCCTTAATTCTTTTCCTTTGGGGTTATCATTTTTAATTAAAATGATATTTGCTAAAATACCAGTAACTGACTTTTTTTTAAGATTGCCTTCTTTATCTTTTTTTAGTGGCATTATTTTTAAATTGCTGTAATACATGCTTATGTTTCCTTTAGTATTAAAATTATTTCCAACTACATGCACAGTCGCCTTTTGCATTTGCCCGCTTTTTAAACTGAACAATCCAAGTGGCTCAGCTACCGGGTTAATAGTATTTTTATCAAGTGAACCTATTTTTATATCTGCATTAAATTCTCCCGTACGATATCTGGAAAGATCGAATTTAAATTGTGTCTCAAAGGGTACATGATGCATAAATAAGGCAGTTGCTGAAAAATTTAAAGATGGCTGATTTTTTATCTCAGTAGCTATATTTGATACATTATTTATTTGTGCCACAAGATTATCAAAATAAATGGTGCCGTTTTTATCTGTTAAAGGGTTATGCTCTTCGTATGAAAAGTTTACATGCCGTATATTAATTTTTTTTATGGAAAGAGGGAAAGGCAGTTGTATTAGTGCCTGAGGAGGAAAGTTATCAAATTTAACAGGAGGTTGCGGCAACGATCTGTCAAAAAATATAGTAAAAGACCCACCCGCTATTTCAGCTTCCTCTGTTATTAATTTTTCACTATTGATCAATGATTGCCAGTTTACATTTTTTAATATAACTTTTGGCAAAACCAAATGATACATATCTTTTCCATAATGTAATTTTTTTTCGAATTGTTCCCTGTTATATCGCGGCTTTAATTCTACATTCAGCGCTGTTATGGTATGCTGTTCTCCGGATATTGAAATATTGCCTGCCTTAAAATAATATAAACTGTCAGCAGTGGCGATGCTGTAATTTTTTGTTTTAAGCGTTGCATGCTTTGAAAAAAGAAACCTGCTTTTATCATGCTGAGAGGATGAATCAATGAGCAGATTATTTACAAGAATAGAAACATCATTAAATTTTGTGGACTTATTTTTTTTATGCAGGTCGTAATTAATGAATGAACCCTGTACAATTTCTATCTTTCCAATTGCTATCTTTTTCATTTGACCTTTGAGCTTTTCATACAGCGATAAAGTATCATTTTTCCTGCGGTCTTCCTGATTATACAAACGCCTTTTGTGATAAACATTAATTAGAGGACTGGTTACTTTTATTCCCGATATTTCAAGCCGGTCTTTATGAAGCAGATCATCAATACCCAAGCCATCAATATGAAGTGAAGAAAAGCGAAATGTAAAAATATCATCAGGCAACAATCGTAAGCTATCAAGACGAAGCATTGCGGAGGTATCAATCCTAATAGTTGCGCCTGACACATCTAGTTTTGAGTTAAGAATATCAGGCTCCAGTTTCTCAACAGATAAAATATACAATCCATTGGAACCGGTTTTTACCAACTGCTGAAGCTTTGCAATAATTGCAGGACGAATATCTATGAAGTTTTTTTGTTTGGCAGTGTCCGGCTTAAAATCTTCCACCTTTAAATATCCAAACCGGAAATACAAATAACCGCCAACAATTAAGAGAAATACTATGGAAATTACTATAACTAATCTTCTACTCATCAACATGATCAAGAGGCAAATATTGAACCATGTAGGATTTTATTGTTAAATCCTTTTTGTAAGGCTTAGCAGATGGAAAACATTGCAGCACAATGATCAGTAAAAGGTTTTATACTACATCTGCCAGCATTCTAATTGCCTGAGGTGTAACATACCATGCTTCCCTGCTTTTTCCCCTCCGCTCAACAGTACGGCTTGCAATTAATCCGCGGTTGATTAATGCTATAACTGAACCTTTAACATCTTGTGGTCCAAATAAAATTCCTTTGCTTTGTTTATCTAAAGCAACCTTTAATGTTCGTATCATTAATTCGCTTAATGGCCTTTGTGTTTCATTATTAAAATGATTTTTAGGGAAAAATAGTAATTGATTCAAAATTTAGGTGTTAGTGCTTTGGTAAGATACCATTGTTTATTGCCTATAACGAATATGGTTTATCATTATATATAAGGCTGATTTCTCTTCGTCTGTAACTTGTTAAAGCTTTCTTCGTTTAACCAGGCATATTTATATTTGCCCCCTATAAAAAGATTAGACATCGCTAACTGAAAATGATTTTTAGTATCCTAAGATCTTATTGCTTTATTACAGTTATCGTTGTACTGTATTGTTTATATCCAGAGAGTGCCAAAGCACAGCAAACCGATGTTACGATAAGAATAATAAATGCTAAAAGAGAGTCTTTGCCCTTTGCATCTGTTTCAGTAACCTCAGTTAAAGACAGCAGCATTTCCTTAAATAAAGTTTCTGACAGTACAGGAACTGTTATATTCAACCTGGCTCATGGGCAATATATCATCTCAGTATCATCAATAAATTATGCACCTTTTCAAAAAGGACTAACCATAAAAAGTGATCGCCCTGTTTTTACATTTTCTGCCGATGTAATTTCAAAATCATTGCAGGGCATAAATATCCTTTCATCCAAACCTGTGATACGCCAGGAAGATGATAAAACAATTGTTGATCCTGAAAATCTTGCGGCAAGCTCTACAAATGCGTATGAAATATTGGAAAAAACTCCCGGGCTGTTTGTTGATCAGGACGGAAATATTTACCTCAGCAGCACTACGCCTGCCAGTGTTTATATAAATGGGCGTGAGCAAAAGATGAGCGGTGCTGATGTTGCAGCTATGCTAAAAAACCTGCCACCAAATTCAATCGCAAGCATTGAGATATTACGAACTCCTTCTGCAAAATATGATGCATCAGGGAGTGGTGGAATTGTAAATATTATATTGAAAAAAGGTGTAAGAATAGGGTTGACAGGAAGCGCTACTCTCGGCGGCAACCAGGGAAAATATGGTAATAAATTTATAGGTATAAATCTTAACAACAACAATGGTAAAGTAACTACCTATCTTAATCTGCAATATGGCAAAAGGAATTATTGGGAACGGATAAAAACCGACCGCTTGTTTGCACCGGATTCTTTACTAAGCCAGGATGCTTATTCAGTATACCCAACTAATAATTATTACATGGGCTTTGGTATTAATTCACAGGTAAATAAAAAATGGGAACTAAGTTATGATGCAAGAATAAATTACAGTGATTTTATTAATACTACTACCAATCTCTCACAAATAAAAAAGGTTAGTAATAATAATCCTATAACGAATAATAATTCAGACGTTAATAACAATGGCAGGAATTTTAATCTTAGCCAGGGACTAACAGCAAAATATAAAATTGACAGCGCAGGTTCAGAATGGAGTACTGATATTTCTTACAACTATTCACCAAATACTTCTGATCAAACTTTTATAAATACATTTATTTCTCCTGTCTTTCCTTCCGGCGGTGGCGATGGGGAAATTAAAACGCAACTTAATTTTTTCTCTGCACAAACAAATCTTTTATATAAGCTGCCAAAAAAACTTACCATAGAAACAGGTTTAAAAACAACCATTGTTGGCTTTAATAATACAAGTGACTATTTTAGAATAAGCAGCGGCAATAGGATAAAAGATACAAGACGCACAAGCGCTTACAATTATAATGAGAACATAAATGCTGTTTACCTGCAGGCATCAAAAACGCTTTCAGGAATTGTTTTCAAAGTTGGAACAAGACTGGAAAATACAAACATGAAAGGAAATCAAATAATTCCTAATGATACTTCATTTAATATACACAGCACAGATCTTTTTCCCTACGTTTATATCAGCAGAAATTTAATGAAGATAGCAGGCTATGATCTAAGAGCCTACCTGGTTTATAGACGTATTGTAAGCAGACCGGGCTATCAATTACTCAATCCATCACAACGATATGTTGATCCATATCTTTTTGAAACCGGTAATCCTTCTCTCCGTCCGCAGTTCACTCAAAATTATGAAGCCAATGTTTCTGTAGATGAACGACCGATACTTGCCATTGGTGTAAATGACACTAAAGATATTTTTACCAATGTTGTTTACCAGGCAGACAGCAACCGCAGCGTTAGTTACCGAACCTATGATAACCTTGGCAATAATAAAGAAGTTTACTTTAGAGGATTAGGAGCAATACCTCCCGGAGGAAAATATTTTATTGTAGCAGGAGTACAATACAACCATAATTTTTACCAGGGATTGTATGAAGGCAAGCCATTGTTGTTTAAAAAAGGAAGCTGGACAATATTTACTTATCAAACTTTAAAGATTACTTCTACCACGCAGCTTTCACTAAATGGATTTGCACGGTTTAAAGGGCAACTGCAATTTTATGAACTTGGTTCTTTCGGCTCATTAAACTTCAACGTAACTCAGCAATTAATGAAAAGAAAACTTGTTATCAGCGCCAGCGTAAATGATATTTTTTTGACCAACCGTAATCAGTTTACCATACAACAGGGAAGTGTGAATGCAACCGGTTTTCGCAGTTCTGACAGCCGCCGCTTTGGGCTTAACCTGAGATACAACTTTGGTATCCGGAAGAAAGAACAGAATGATCTTTTTAATATTGAGTCGCCAGAAAAAAATAATTAAAAGCTCCCTGTTCTCCAAAGGGGAACTTAGATCGTTATTCTCTTTGATATTTTGCAGCTGCATTTAATTTTGATTGTTTTTACATTCCCTTCCGTTCGGCAAGGGGCTTAAGTGGTATCTTCTGTTCTGTATATTGTTTTGTTGGGATAGCTTATTACTCTATAAGTTATTTCAGTCTTAGATAAGGTACGCTTTGTATGTTTTTCATAAGCGAAAACTAAAATGGTCTTCAAATTATTTACATGATAATTATTATCAGCAGAAAATAAATGAATACAGACAATCACTTTTAAAATAAATGAGTAGTTGACGTTATATAAAAAAACCCTCCACAAAGCAGAGGGTTTCTACAGTGATTCTCTTATATCTATTTAGAACTTAGTTCGGGGTGATAAAACAGCATCTCTGACCATGAATGATCAATTGTATTCCTTTGCCCTTTAGTAAATTCTTCCCATGAATTTTGTCCATTAGCTTCAACGTAACGATCTCTCATTGGTTTGCGAAACCCTGTGTTTCGTTCTTTTAAACCTTGTTTATATCTCGTTACAATTGAATACTGTGGTGGTCCGGAAGAACTGGCTTCATAAACTGCTACTGTTTGTCCACTTGCATCCCACATTTTTTTAAGATTTTTAATTACATCTTCCATGTCACCTCCATAACCTGGCTTAGGAAAAACATGGTTAATGGCAATTTTGTTTGAATATTCTGTGAGTGCTACACTGCTTAAATCAGCACGATATAAACTGTATGAACTATACCCCTTATCTGTCAACAAAGGAGTAATATTCATAGCATAATCATCCTGGTGAGCTTTGCCCAAATCACCCCTTGTATCAAGGTCGTCCCAGCTCATAGGGCCTTCTGTAATTTGGTAACCACCTGATTCCGGCCCTGTCTCAACTGTAAAGACCCGCCATTTCCATGTGCCGGTGTGATACTTTTGGGCGTGGGCCGTTAATGCTTTTTCAAAAGCATTTATTTTATCGGCCTTAGGAAATAGGCGGTCAACAGAAACAACATTTTTTTCCTGTGCAAAGGAAAAAAATGGCAGTGCAATAAGCACTAAGATTAATTTTCTCATAATGTGTAAATTTAGTTTTGTGAATAAAATAAAAACACTGGTAGTAAAAAGGTGTATTAAAAGGAGAGAAGAGTTTTGGCAAAGGGAATGGAACACATAATTACAATTAATAAATGAATGTGCAAAAACTATTTTAAAACTATTCAGGCTATGTTTAGCAAAATATTTATTGTTGAAATAAAAAAAAAACTTTGATGAAAGAGAATGTATAGAAATCATTTCAACGTTTCATCAAGCCACTTAAAAAATTCATGCTGCCATACCAAAGCATTTTGAGCACCTAATACCCAATGGTTCTCATCAGGAAAATACAATAATTTACTTTTTATGCCTCTTAACTGTGCCGCCTGAAATGCCTGTAATCCCTGCTCTATCGGTACACGATAATCTTTTCCTCCCTGTATAATTAATATGGGAGTATTCCACTTATCAACAAAATTGCTTGGCGAAAATTTTTCAAAGCTTTTTTGTGCAGCCTTATTTTTTGTATCCCAATAATACCCGCCTATATCCCAGTTTGTAAACCAAAGTTCTTCTGTTGTTCCACTCATGCTTTTAATATCAAAAACCCCATCATGAGAAATAAAAGTTTTAAACCTTCCATTGTGCAATGCTTCAAGCATAAAAACAGAATACCCTCCATAACTTGCACCAACACAGCCTCTCCTGTTTATATCAACAAATTTTTCTCTTGATATTTCATCAATCGCAGAAAGATAATCTTTAATTGCCTGCCCGCCCCAGTCCTTGCTTACATCCTCAGCCCATTTGGTGCCGTTGCCAAATACTCCTCTCCTGTCTGGTGCAATAACAATATATCCCTGCGATGCCATTAATTGGAAATTCCAGCGAAAAGAATAAAATGGCGTAGTGCCTTGCGGACCACCCAAACAAAATAATAATGTGGGATATTTTTTATTAGGATCAAAATCCGGGGGATAAATAACCCAGGTTGGCATTTGCAGGTTATCAGTTGTTTTTATAAATCGTCTCTCTGCTTTGCTTACTCCAATGGTGTTATAAATATTATCATTAACATGACTTAACTGTTTCATTCCTCCAGTGGAAATATCAATTGCATAAAATTCGGGGGCATGATTCATATCTACTTTTGCCGCCACTAATGTATTGCCTGACTGCCCAATGATATCTGACACTCCAAATTCTCCTTTTGTTATTTGCCTGATAGTTGATGCAGGGTTTGCACTACCTAATGTTATTTCAAACAAATGTGAAGTAGCTTTCAACGGTGCCCAGAAATAAATTTTCTGTCCATCCTCACTCCATTTAAATCCCCCTACATGCAGATCATCACGACTGGCTGTCAAATTAAGTTTCTTGCTGCCGAACATTACAATGAGGTCCTGCTTATCACTTTCAAACCCATCACGTTTCATACTTAGCCATGCAAGAATTCCCTGCTTACTATAGGAAGGGTTAATATCATATCCCATCATTCCCTGTGACAGATTAATTGTATTTCCTGTTTCAACACTGTATTGATAAATATCTGTGTTAGTACTTAATGCATATTCTTTTCCATATTTTTTCTTGGTAACATACACAACATATTTACTATCAGGGCTCCAGTTATAATCTTCATCAGCACCAAAAGGCTTCTGTGGAGAATCGAATGGCTCGCCGGGCATAAGGTCTTTCTCATTTTCCTTTTTTCCATTTACCAATTTTGCAATAAACACATGATCAAAATTTCCATCATTCCATTTATCCAAGTGGCGATAGCCAAGATGATCAAATATTTACACATTTGATTTTGTAAGTTCAGGATAAAGATCTTTGCCGGTAATATTTAAGAGTTTTACTTCTTTGTTATAAATGATGTATTTCCCATTAGGAGAAATATTTTTATCCATCATTACACTGTCCTTATTATACGTTTGAACAGCTGCCCCGCCGGTTACAGGAACTACAAAGGTTTCCTTTGTGCTTTTATTTTCTATAGCATTGGGTGTGCTTACCGAAAACACTGCACTTTTCCCGTCCTTAGAAATTCCAAGCCCTGTAACTCTTCCAAGTTTCCATAAAAGCTCAGGAGTCATCTTATTTTGGCTTTGAGATAAAAGAGATGAAAATGCTAAAACAAATACAATGATTTTCTTCATGAAATATATTTTTATTTAAATGTAGTGATTTTGAATGTAGCCCTTTTCTAAATTATAGGTATGCTTTATATTGTGTAGAATTTATATCATAGCTAATTATACTTAGCGGCTTAAACTCAGCAAGAAATGTGCAATTTTTTTTTATAAACATTTTAATTTTTCGTACTTTGTTATCTCTTCTCTCACCTAAAACTTACAATTATGAATACCAAAAAAGCAAATTCAAACCGCCGCAAATTTCTGGGAAATATCGCCGGAAGCGCAGCAGCTATCGGAATGCTGAGCATTCCCTCCTCAATTAAAGCCGCTCCGTCTCTTTTTCAGCAAACCCATGATGCAGATGCTTGGTTTAAACAAATAAAAGGAAAGCACCGTATAGTATATGATGCCACACAACCTCATGGGTTATACCCTTTTGCGTGGCCAAGAGTTTTTTTATTAACCAACATGGCAACAGGCACACCCGAAAAAGATAACAGCGTGGTAGTGGTTTT
Source organism: Chitinophagaceae bacterium (assembly GCA_050998315.1). Lineage (GTDB taxonomy): Bacteria > Bacteroidota > Bacteroidia > Chitinophagales > Chitinophagaceae > Ginsengibacter. Next base: position 2,717 of record JBPCQG010000219.1, on the reverse strand, counting down.
ACGTCACCTTGCTATACCGTATGCTTTTGAAGACCGTTTATGGGAAAAATATAAGTTTGGAGACCTATTTAAAGCAGATGATCCTGCTACCAAAGTATCATCTGTTCGTAATCCTTTCTGGAAACCAAAACAGGGAGATTTTAAAATACCCGGATTTGGAAATGTTGCTATTGGTATAAACGAATTGCAGGCCAGCGGCGTTATGTTTGCTGTTTGCGAAGCCGCCATAAGTGTGTATAGCACTGTAGTAGCTGATAAGATGAAGATGGATGCGGATGCCGTTAAAAAAGATTGGATGTCTGGTTTGTTACCGGGAATTCAACCTGTTCCATCAGGTGTATGGGCATTAGGAAGAGCACAGGAAAATGGCTGTGGATATATTTTTGCAGGATAATAGACTCCGATAAACTATACAACCAATGCAGATTAACAGTTTAGTCTGCATTATTTTTTCATAGCAATCTCTTCACTTTTTTTATTGGTTCAAATGGCCCCGTATTTATGTTGCCTCTCGAGAAAGGATCTGCACAAATAACTTTTCCTTTCCGGATTCATTGGATGATAATTCGCTCACAATAACGATGAGGATAATTAATCCTAATAAATATGGGAACCAATGTTCTCTTAAGTGTGTCATTGGTTAGTGACTTACTTTAATATACCCCCATCCTTGTCTTTGCTTACTGATAATTTCATATATGCCATCCTGTACAGTTTCCACACCGGCAACCAATTGCCCCATATCAATATTATGAGCCTTCATAGCAACTTTGCATACTTTGAAAGATGCATTTTTATTTGCTGTTGTAATTGCAGTAATTGCACCAGCAACAACTGATTTGTTTTTTGTAATCATATCCAGCGATTGACCGAAAAATACTACTTCAACCTGGGCTGTAGGTTCAGCTTTTAAAATTCCGTTCACCCAACGGATAGCCATTTTATGATCTACAGTGTCTTTACTGGTAACATCAAAAACCACTTTATAATTTGGTTGTGCGGCTAAAAAAGCTGCTTGCAGCAACAGCATAGACAGAATAAAAATGATCTTTTTCATATTTATAAATTTTAGTCTTTTACAAAATTATTTTTACTGTAAGTTATATTCATTTTGTAAGATGTCAAGTGTTTTACGTGAATTGTATACCAGCAGTGTAGAGTTATGAATAAAATAAAAATTTGCATTTTGAATAAAATGAATCTGGTTGCTATATTCATTTATTACGGCTTTGTCAGTAGTAAGTAACAGCGGATTTCCCTCAGGGCGATTAAAGCTTAAACCATTCAGCATTTTTTGAAATACCCTGTTATCAAATAATTTATCCATTGACGGATACATTATTAATATCAGCGATTCTTCCCGTTGTTCGATATATACTGAAAGCGACCGCACAAGATTATGATAAGATAAAAGAGCATCAGTAACTTTATTGTTCCTCAGCAGCCTCCAGTTTCCTGAATTTAATTGCTGAACAGTTCTGTCGTTCGGGTAAAAGCGATAAGTACGTGGTGCCCAGCGGGCATAGTAATGTATTTCATTACCACGATCATTAGGGTTGGTATAATTAAGGAGATAAAGAAGTGAATCCAATTGCTGATCTTTTTTTTGCGCTGCTTAATAATTGTATCAAGTTGAGAAATATCCTGCTTAATATCTTCGGCTATCGAGCCGATGTATTGTTTTTCTTTATTATTCTCAACTAAATGCTCCCTGATATTCTCTACAAAAAACCCAAGTGTTACGGCAATAAATATCATTAAGAACTCAAGAAAATACTCTTTCCACTTTTTTGGTTTGTGATGAATGTCAGGATGATGATGTACTTCCATATCGTTTATTTCTGATGTTGGGATGTCTGATGTATTGATTGCCATTCCGGGTTGCTCAACAGGTTGCTGCGATGCAATGTTTTCAGTGTCTGCCTCGTGGGTAGACTGGCTTTCAGCTTTTGGCGTTTCGCTTTCTGCATTTTGATGTTCTATTTTTTCACCTTCACTCATTTTCTAAATGATATTCTTTTTTAAATTCGCTTATTAATTCACTTGCCACTTTTTTAGCTCTTAGTAAGCGGCTATCATTAAATCTGAGATTTCTTTGCTGTACCACTGTCATATTCAACATCTCACTAATTTCTTTCCTTTTATTTTCCATAGATTCTATTTTAGCTGAAAAGAAACTTTCTTTAGTTTCTTTGGACATTGTATCCAGCGCCAATAACATATATCTTGATAAATCATGGTGGATTTCGGGTTCAATAATTTCGTTAATTTGGTTTAATAACATGTTACCTCTTACACCAATAGCTCCGAATTCTCCATCAATTTCATTTACCATTTCATTATATTTCGTCAACTTTTGCAATAGCTGGTAATTTTTAAAATATCTGAGACTACCTGAGCTTTTTATTTGTTCAAATGTCACTCTGTTCCAGTAAAGGGGAGCTGTCCAATACATAAACCGGGTATAAAAAGAAAATTTAGCAGCATTACGACCTTCTAAACGACTATTACTAAGATTTAAAAGGCTATCCGTAACAGCTATGTAAATATTTCCCGATTTTACCTGAATATTAATGGCAGTTGTATCATTTTGCAAATCCTACACTAATGATAATGCGTATTCCTTTGCCCGGTCGTTTTCTACTTTATGTTCTCTTATATTCTCTGCAACAAAGCCAAGAAATACAGCAAGAAAAAGCATAAAAAATTCCAGCAGA
>JBPCQG010000200.1:0-19575 GCA_050998315.1 Chitinophagaceae bacterium | reverse complement strand
GGTTTTGTAAGAGATAAAATTTTGGGAAGAGCAACAAAAGATATTGATATTGTTTGTGTGGGAGATGGAATTTCTTTGGCAGAAAATGTTGCTCAAAAGTTTAAACCATCTCCGCAAATGTCTGTTTTTAAAAATTTTGGAACTGCACAAATAAAATTACATATCTCAATTACAAAACAAGCATCAAAAGGCTCCCCCACCGGGGGAGATTTAGAGGGGGCTTCTTCGGAAGTCTCCCCTATGGGGGGAGATTTGGAGGGGGCAGTTATAGAATTTGTAGGTGCAAGAAAGGAGAGCTACAATTTTGAGAGCCGCAAACCAAATGTAGAACAAGGCACTATTGAAGACGATCAAAACCGTCGTGATTTTACCATAAATACTTTGGCAATAAGTTTAAATAAAAAAGATTTTGGTAACCTGGTAGATCCTTTTAATGGCATAAGTGATCTTACAGAAAAAATAATTAAGACACCATTACAACCGGAGCTAACTTTTAGCGATGATCCTTTACGAATGATGAGAGCAATTCGTTTTGCTTCACAATTACTCTTCATTATTGAGGAGCAAACCTTTGAAGCGATCATTAAAAATGCAGAGCGAATAAAAATTGTAAGTCCCGAACGCATAACAGATGAACTAAACAAAATTATTATGAGTGATGAGCCGTCAATTGGATTTAAGCTTTTGTATAAATCGGGATTGCTTAAAATTATCTTTCCTCAAATGGTTGAGCTTGCCGGCGCTGAATATATAGATGGTAAAGGACACAAAGATAATTTTTACCATACGCTGCAGGTGCTGGATAATATCGCAAAACAAACTAATGATATCTGGCTGCGATGGTCTGCTATACTGCATGATATAGCAAAACCTAAAACAAAAAAGTTTGAAGAAGGACATGGCTGGACATTTCATGGACATGAGGTAGTGGGTGGCAGAATGGTGCCTAAAATATTTAACCAGCTAAAGTTGCCGCAAAATGAAAATATGAAGTTTGTAAAAAAAATGGTGGAGTTGCATCTCAGGCCAATCAGCCTTACAAAAGAAAATATAACCGATTCTGCATTACGCAGGTTACTTTTTGATGCCGGTGATGATATTGATTCATTAATGACCTTGTGCCAGGCCGATATCACTTCAAAAAATAAGTTTAAAGTAAAGCGTTATTTAGAAAATTTTGAAATGGTTAGTAAACGCCTGGCAGAAGTTGAGGAGAAAGATAAGATAAGAAACTGGCAACCTCCTGTTACAGGAGAAATGATAATGAAAGAATTCAATCTTTCACCTTCCCGCAAAGTTGGGGATATTAAAACAGCTATCCGTGAGGCAATATTGGATGGCGTTATTCCAAATGAATATCATGCGGCACATTCTTTTATGATACAGAAAGCAAAAGAGATGGGAATAGAAAAAGTGAGTGGTGAGTTCTGAATTGTGAGCGGGTTTGTATGCACCCAAAGTATTCCTCTTAATTTTATTTACAGATTCTTGTGTGTGTATTCACAACTAACTGCTCACCACTCACCACTCACTACTTTTCCTTAATTTCGTGCTATGGCAATTTTAAGATTTAGAATTTATTGGGAAGAAGATGATAGTATTTATCGGGATATTGTTATAAAACATGCGCATACTTTTTCTGATCTCCATCACGAGATATTAAGGTGTTTTGAATTTGATAATAAACACAAGGCAACCTTTTACAGGAGCAATGATAAATGGCAGCGGGGTAAGGAAATTACGCTTGAAAAATATGATAAGAAATATGTTGCAGCGCCATTGCTTATGAGTGAAACTACTATTGGCAGTGAGATAAAAGATACTAATCAAAAATTTATTTACGTTTACGATTTTAATAAGAACTGGACCTTTATGGTTGAGCTTATTAATGTAAATAAAGAGGAAAGCAGCAAGATCAGTTACCCATCCTGTGCAAGAAGTGAGGGAATTGGGCCAAGCCAGTATGGAACAAAAGGACTAATTAGCGAAAAGCTTGCTGAGATAGAGGAAAAATATGATCTTAATGCAGATGCCTTACTGAAAATGGGAGAAGAAGGGGAGGAAGGCGAAATGGCCGAAGATGCTGAAGAAGAAACAGAAGACACTGCCGGAGATGAAGAATTCAAGTAAAACAATTTTGACCGACTCGTAATAAGCCTGTCTGCCGACAGGCAGGCCTGCAATGAAAATAAAATCAGCGTCGTTATTGTTGGACCAACAGCTGTTGGAAAAACTTCATTTGCTATTACTTTAGCACAACATTTTAATACACAAATAATATCAGCAGATAGTCGCCAATGCTATAAAGAATTAAATATTGGCGTTGCAAAACCTTCTACCGAAAAACTACAAAAAGTAAAACACTACTTTATTAATTCACATTCTATACATGATGAGGTGAATGCAAAAGTGTTTGAAGAATATTCTTTGCTAAAGGCGAAGGAGATATTCAAAAATAATGATGCTGCTATAACGGTTGGCGGTACGGGTTTATTCATTAAAGCTTTTTGTGAAGGAATGGATGAAGTGCCGGTTATTGAAACTGCAATAAGAAATACTATTGTAACAAATTATAATAACGGCGGCTTGGAATGGCTAATAGGTGAGGTAAAGAAAACAGATCCTATTTTTTTTTTCAGGGGAGAAATAAAAAACCCACAAAGAATGATGAGAGCCTTAGAAGTAAAATTTTCAACAGGCAGATCAATAATTGAATTTCAATCTCACAAAAAAAAAGAAAGATATTTTAAGATATTTAAGATTGGATTGGAATTGCAGAAAGAAGAACTTTATCAAAATATAAATAACAGAGTTGAGGCTATGATGAAGAACGGTTTATTAAATGAAGTTAAAAGCCTTTACCCTTTTAAAAATTTGAATGCATTACAAACTGTCGGTTACAAAGAATTGTTCGATCATATTGAAGGAAAGATGTCTTTAGAAAAAGCCATTGAACAAATAAAAATCAATACACGTCATTACGCCAAGCGGCAAATGACATGGTTTAAAAAAGATAAAGATGTGACTTGGTTCTCAGCTGCTGATTCTTTAACAGGATTATATGAAGAGGTAATAAACTCCCTCTCCGCTAATGGAGTGGGACGGAGTGAGATATTATAATTTAAAGCCTATAGTAGCTACAATATTTCCTGTGTTATTTTTTAAGGAAGCAGGATCGTTTGGTTTGTCCTGAAGCCGGTAAGGATAGTTAACATCCTTGTTCATTGCATATACATAAGTTAAGTCTGCAAAAAAACCTTTGTCCCTATAACCTAAACCGCCACTAAGTTTAATACGATCTGCCTTTTCATTTTTGTATGGATTGCCGTAGTAAGCACCACCTAACCTGCACATGATGGTATTAAATTTTAATTCACCGCCGACCCTTACATTGATAGCGCCTTTATACTGTTCTTTAATTGTAGTATTAAGTTCAGTAAAATAATTTTTTATATCAATATCCTGGTTGTCGGCAGCAGTAAATGTTGATGCTTTATAATTTATATATTCAAGGTCTGCAGTTATAAAAGCTCTTTGTCTTTTTACATTTTCAAATTCACGAAAAACATAAGATCCGCTGGCAATAATTCTCCATGGTGTTGAAAGATTATATTTTAATTGCCCGGGTTGATTGTTATTAAAATCTAGGGAACTTTGTCTTTTTATTCCTGCTCCTCCATAACCTTCAAGGTCAGTAATAATTTCTGCAGTATACTTATCTGTAAGTTCATAAAAGGTAGGAGAGTGAATGGCAAGCCCCAGCCGCACATATTCAACAGGCTTGTAGATTAATCCTAGTTTACCATTAATTCCATACCCTTTGGTTTCTAGAGTTTCGTTTGCCGTAGAGTTATTAAAATTTTTTATGTTACCAGTGGCATCACTTTCTTTAAAAGAGCTGCTTCGGTTATAACTTAGTAGCGGAACAGTAAGCGTTCCTCCAAAAAATAATTTATCCCGCAGGTTGACCGCACCACCCAAAGCAATATCCGTAATACCACCGCTGCTCGTAATTGAATTTTCCTGGTTCAGCGCTCCCTGGGAAAGATCAGCTAAACTTCTATATCCTGCAACAGAACCATTGGCGGCTCTTATCGTATCAATTAAATAAGTGTTAAGCCCAAGGCTGCTTCCATATGGATAATCCTGGGCCGCACGGTTTGGGTCCTGAACATTATTATGTATTAATTCTTCAAGATATTTTTCTGAATAGGAAGTTTTATTATTGTTGCCTTTATAAAAAATATTGCTGTTAAAATCCGCCGACCTGTTAACGCCAATTGCCACTGTAAAATTTTTCACATTACTAGTTGGATAATTATTAAAAGAAAATAATAAGCCATTTGCGCCTAAATTGAATTTGTTATGCTTGGTACCAGATAAAGATCCTTTATAGGTGCTTTTATTATTGTACAGGTTGTAACCCGGAGTAAGTACAAATTCATCAGTTTTATAAAATCCCAATCCGGCAGGATTAACAAATAAAGTTGAAAATTCTCCGCCCAATGAGCCCGAAGCGCCGCCTATAGCCTGGTTGCGGGCAGTTCCACTTGGTGTTGTCCATGAATATCGTAATGCATCTGTTGGTTCCTGTGCATATGTATTTTTTATAGCGAATAAAAAAATTGCTATGTAGAAGTATGTTTTCATAATAAAAAATTTATGAGGTAAATGAATGGTAGGTATAAAAGAGGAGTGTAAATGTTACCACATAGTGTATTTTCAGAATTCCGGAATAACGATGCTTGTTACTCCGGGAATTTTTTTAGTTTATTTAATTGTCTTTCTTAAAAGTTCTCACAGGTGCATTACTGCTGCTGTTTGAGTTGGATGAACTATTGGTATTGGAATTATTTGAGCTATTATTATTACTACTCCTGCTTTCAAATGTTCTTGAAGAGGATGAGTTATTTGAATTATCCGAGTTATAATTATTATTATACTTATTATTTGAATTGTTGTCCGTTGGGAAAACTCTCCTTATAAAATTACCAACAGCACTGCCGTTATTAGAAGATGAATTTTTAGGAGTTTCAAAAGTGCGTGCAGGGCTTGTAGTAGCACCTGAATTATTTGTATTACCTAATTTAGGATTATATGATCCCGATGCATCAGAGGCTGTATTTGGTTTGTATGCACCTAAATTGGTTTTTCTTGGCTGAGAAGTATTTGGTGCTGCGCCTAATTTAGGATTTACATAAACCGGATAATTATATCCATAAGGATAATCATATCCATAGGGATAATTATACCTGTCGTCATATCTTCTGTAGCGACGGTTATGTACCCTTCTTCTTATCTCACGGTCTTCCGAACTAGTATAGACTGAATTATCAACTGAATTATTTTCTTCCCTTTCTTTTCTTACATCATTATTTTGTAAACGGGCCGGGGAGTAATAAACATCATCAGGTGTTTGGCCGGTTTTATAGGAAGTGGAGCAACTGCTTACGGTTGCGATGATGAGCACGATGAGTAAAAAATTAATTTTCATAATTGTGAGTTTAAAAGATTTAAAAATGAAGTAGTTACTTTTGTAAGTGCACATAAATTTACTTACCGTAATACGTCCGAATCAATTATTCGGTGTTAAATAAAAGTGAAACAAGATTCAATATTTTGATAAAGATCAGTAAAACATTTTAAAAATATCATAGGTCTACATGAGCAAAGAAATTACAGGCAGGCAACAGGATTATTCACAATGGTACAATGACCTTATTTTAAAAGGTGGGCTGGCAGATTATAGTGCAGTACGGGGATGTATGGTTATTAAGCCCTATGGCTATGCCTTGTGGGAAAATATGAGAGACCAGTTGGATAAAATGTTTAAAGAAACGGGACATCAGAATGCATACTTTCCATTGTTCATTCCGAAAAGTTTTTTAAGTAAAGAAGCGGCACATGTGCAAGGCTTTGCAAAGGAATGCGCTGTGGTAACTCATTACCGGTTGATGAATGATCCCAATGGCGGAGGAATTATTGTTGATCCTGAGGCAAAGCTGGAAGAGGAATTAATTATCCGCCCCACATCCGAAACAATTATCTGGAACACATATAAAACATGGATACAATCTTACCGGGATCTTCCTTTATTAATTAATCAATGGGCAAACGTAGTGAGATGGGAAATGCGTACCAGGTTATTTTTAAGAACGGCAGAATTTCTTTGGCAGGAAGGTCATACTGCACATGCAACTGCACAGGAGGCAATTGATGAAACATTGCTGATGCTGGATATATACGCTGAGTTTGCTGAAGAATGGATGGCAATGCCTGTTATAAGAGGTGTAAAAAGTATTAATGAAAGATTTGCCGGTGCAGAAGATACGTATTGCATTGAAGCGCTGATGCAGGATGGCAAAGCATTACAGGCAGGCACTTCACATTTCCTGGGACAAAATTTTGCAAAAGCTTTTGACGTGAAATTTAGTGACAAACAAAATAAACTTGATTATGTATGGGCAACCAGCTGGGGAGTTAGCACAAGGTTGATAGGTGCATTGGTAATGGCGCATAGTGATGATGAAGGATTGGTATTGCCGCCTAAATTAGCCCCAATACAGGTTGTGTTCATCCCTATTTATAAAGGCGAAGAACAGAAAAACCTGATTGATGAAAAAGTGAAAGGGCTGATAATAAAGTTTAAGGCGCTTGGCATTAAAGTAAAATATGATGATAATGATAACAACAGGCCCGGGTGGAAATTTGCTGAATATGAAATGAAAGGTGTACCTGTTCGTATTGCAATAGGTGCAAGAGACCTGGAAAAAAATGTTGTTGAAGTTGCCAGGAGAGATACAAAAGAAAAAATGACTGTAAGTATCGACGGGCTTGCAGATACAATCTATATTTTACTAAATAACATTCAGCAAAATATTTACAGCAGAGCAAAAAAGTACCGGGATGAAAACATTTCCAAAGCGGATAGCTGGGAAGAATTTGAAAAATTGTTAGATGGACCAGGGGGATTTATTTCTGCACACTGGGATGGCACTGCAGAAACAGAGGAAAAAATAAAAGAACTTACAAAAGCAACCATTCGTTGTATTCCACTTAATAATGTAAAGGAAGAAGGTAATTGCATTTTAACCGGAAGCGCCAGTAAAGAAAGAGTTTTGTTTGCCAGAGCGTATTAATCTTGTCTAATCTACAAGGTGTAATCTGGTTTAATTCTTTATTAATGTAACTGGATCAGAAAATAACTGCCGGATATCTATCTCTAATGCTTCAGCTATTCCACATAAGCGTGAAAGGTTCATATCTGTCTTGCCTGTTTCTATTTTACAAAGTGCCGTATGGAAATGTCTAATTGATCTGAAAATAATTTCTGATTATGTCCTTTAATTAATCTCCATTTACGGATATTATTGCCAACGTCTGAGGAAGTAGGGTTACATTTATTTTTCATGCAGGTTAAACTATTAGTTAAGAAAATATAACTGTAAGTTAAGATAATTAAACCGGTAAACAGGCTTTTAGTATGCAGTAAAAGCAACTTTGCATTACACATAAATTTTTACCCCTTGGAAAACCTTTCATGGCTCGCAACTTTTAGCATTCTTAATAGCTAATCACCGGTGTTAGTCTTTGAAGAACTTCAATGGCTGTCAATTTTTTTGACAGCCATTTTTATTCTTTTGTTGCCAGGTAATTATAATCTGCTAAGAGCTTTTCTAAAAAATCAAGAGCATACATATCTGTGCCGACCTTTAATACATCCTGCACTTTTCGGGCAACCCTGGTAACAGTATCAGCATTTCGTGTCTTATAAAAATGACTTACAACATTTTTTATAGTGTTGATATCACGGTCAGTTAGTTTTAAAACTTCAGGAAATTTTACAAGATAGCCAGGCAGGGTTATTTCCATAAATACCGTATCATGCACTGAAAGCTTCGATCTTGTATTTACAACAACAGTGTTGGCTGCAACATCTCCGAGGCGCTGACTTTTTTTCGTGACACCTATTATTATGACAACGATTATTCCTAAAAAGCCGGTAACCAAACTATAGGCAACTATGCTTTCTGTTGAGAAAAACACATAACCAAATAAAAAAGGCCATTCCCATGCCCTAAACATCCATCTTATTAAATATTGCCCTAAAGTTGGTTCACCGCCTTCAAGACTGATCACCCTTATCTGCATAATTTTTTTACCCAGCGATTGTCCATGCATCAATAATTCACTCCCCAAAGAATATAATAACATGGGAACAGAAATGGTAAGTATATCAATACCGATATGGCTTTCCATAATTCCCTGGCTAGGCCTGTCGAACCTGCCATAGTACAGGTTTTTCATTACCATTAAATAAAGAAGCAATACAAAAAAATCAATAATATAGGCAAACAATCTTTTATGAAATTCTGCTATTTCAAATTCGAGGTCAATATTAAAAGGGGTGGCTATTTGAATGATAGACATATGGCAAATTAAATTTAATAATTTGAAGCCTATGTAACAAGATGGTTATTTTTTGGTAGCCGGCTTTTGTAATTCTATTTGGCTTCAGTGGCGTCGCACTCGTGTACATCATATCTTCATTCATCAATTTTTAAATTTAATAAAAAATATACCCTACTTCTTGCGAAAGCAACAGAACAGTAATTGGTCACTGCGTGGCAACAAATTTATACGATGCCTGCGCATTCTTTTTTTTGATTACGGGGGATTGAAGAAAGAACATTGCGCTATATTTAAGTAGCGTTTTAACTTACATTTTCTTTTTCTCAATTTTCTCATGAACCTTCAAATATTCCGGCAATGCTGCAGAACCATACCATTGAAAAAGTTCCGCTTCTAATAGCTGTTCTTTTATTGCCGGATCACTTATTAATAATGCATTTGCCTCTTCAATTGTACTTACGTTTAAAATAAAAATGCCACGGTAAGATTTGTCATTTTTTTTCATAGGACCGGCAACAATTAATTTTCTTAAAGATGCTAATCGAAGAATATTTGCAAAATGTCCCTTGAACAAACTATCTGCTGTTTCCTTTTTAGCAGTTTTATTTGTCCCTGTTTTTAATATAACAAGAATGTAAGATTTCATTCCATAATCGTCTCCCCCTAATGAGTCAGCTAATGTCTTATCATATTTAGGATTATCTGCCTGGGCAAATCCGGTTAAATATAAAAATGATAATGCAATGAAGATTACTATACTTTTCATGATATAAAAATTAATGTAAAGAGCTATAATAATAAAAGTTTAAACATAGCTTTAAATTTTTGAAATCACTGGCTATATTATTGTGTACGGGAGATTTTCCACACAATAGGGCAGTTTTATTTCCTCTTTGTTTGTCATATTTATTTTTTATTTGTCGTTACAGGATACAATATTCTGAATGCATTAAAAACAGCCTGGTGTGCTATGGTAGCGTGGTCCTCTTGTGGTAAATAGTCAAAATAAACATTTACATTTTTACTTTTTGAGTTCTTTAATTTTTCTGCCAATAAATTTGCATCTACTTCCATTACGTGTGGTATGTTACCGGGTGCAAGTCCTTCTTTCCCAACGCCAATATAGATGTCGATTTTTTGTAAAAATTTTTCCTGTAAAATATCAGATGCCTGATTTAACAATGTGCCATTGTCCCACCATAAGCTTGGGCTAATGATTATATACTTATTGAATAGCCTTGAGTTTTTTAATAAAACTTCTGTTGCTAAAAGTCCTCCCAAAGATTGTCCTATAATAGTTTTTGAATTGTTTGTTTTATACTTTTTTTCTATGAAGGGTTGTAATTCCTTTTCTATAAATGCAATAAATTTATCTGAATGACCTGCTGTAGGAAACCTTTTTTTATCTTCTTCAATTGTTGTTTGGTAGGTGAAATCTCTTTTCCTGTCCACATTGGCAATTCCTACTACTATTGATTTTGGGACACGGTTTATCCAGGAAAAATTATTGAATTGTACAAGTCCAACGATATGAATAAAATCTTCGTCTGCCGAACCGTCAAGTAAGTATATAACTGGATATTTAGTTGTGTCATCTTTGTTATAACCTTCCGGAAGATAAATGTTTAATATTCTTTTTTCTGCTAACTGTATAGATTGAATCTCGGAAATGACACCAAGCACAAATGGTTTGCTATTGTCAATTTCTTTTTGCTTATTTACCTGGGCAAATGTTAGGAATGTTAAAAAAGTAAGAATAAAAATTGCAACTACTTTTCTCATAATGTTATTTTATAGTTGTATGTTTTTTGGATGATCTTTAAAAGTAATCAAAATAAAAAATCAACAGGGACAGCAGTAGTTTATAACTGAGAATAGCCGCGAGACCGGCAGGTAAGGAATGCAATGTTAGACGCTGTTTATATTTACTTTAATTATAGATAAAATATTTTATGCCGTTAACATACAAAATCGGGGAGCCTGTTTTTAATGTTCCACTGAATTCTCTTCTGTCGTAAGAGGAATAATATACGAATGACTGCCGACCAATACTTTTTACCTTACCCCTAAATGCTTTATCATCAAATGTGGAATAGTAAGTTATAGCTGCAGGCCCAACAATCTTTAGCTTTCCCTTATAAGCAGCGTCATCAAACGAGCCGAAGTAGGCAAAAAGGATAGGTCCGGCATTTTTTATGTTTCCCCTGAATGCTTCATCCTCATAAGCTGCATAATATTCAAACATAATTGAACCAATACTTTTTAGTTTTCCTCTCAACGTTTCGTTTTCATCGGAAGAATAATAAGTAAGAGCTGTTCTTCCTATATATTTTATTTTTCCCTGGAATGCTTCATTATCAGTTGCCGGGTAATACTCCTCTTTTCCCATGTACTTATCAAGTTTCGCAGGATAGTTATAATTTATTATTCTTCTTGTAATACTTTCTACTCCCCAATCGATGATTTTTCCATCCCTGGTAATATTCAGAATCACAGTTTCATCAACTAAAAAGGAAATAATATTTGAATTTATATTATTAGTTAAAACTAATTGCGTAAGTCTTTGCCCGAAAGCCGAGCTAAGTAGGAAAGTAAGCCATGCTAAAAAGAGTAGTTTCTTCATAATTGTTATTTTTTGGTTTCTGCATTAAAAAGGTAGTCCTACATTCAAAACATTCAAAATATAGACTCGCCATTTGCATTGCGAAACTCTAATCTAATCAATTGAGCAATGCAATCCAAATTGAGATTTGTTTTACAGTAACCGGGCACAAGAATTCACCTGTGACACGAAGGGACAATAATAAATTGCCCCAATGGCATGTTGTAGCAATTAAATTTAAAGCAATGTAGTTATTGATTAGGCACAATCGCATGCTTGCTCCGGAATGAGTGTGCGCATGGCTTTGCAAATACCTCCACGGATAACAAATAATCATTATCTTTCCTCATCTCTTAATTCAACCAAAACTATTTTTTATGAGAAGTAAATTTCAATTAACGGTTCTCTTCGCAATTTCCGCTTTAGTTTTTTCTGCTTGTGCTACACCTGGTGGAGAAACGAAAGCTATGGATATGGAAAAAACAAAGCCAGAAATCCAGGCTATGGAAGATGCATTTGCTGCAGCAGAAAAAGCCAAAGATGCCAATGCAGTGTCGGTCTATTACAGTGAAGATGCCATTAGTTATAGCCGTAATGAAGCACCTGAATCAGGGAAGGCAGCAATCAAAGAACAAATTACAAAGCGCTTAGCTAAAGACACATCAGGAAATTATAATGTGTATAAAGTTGTGGACCTTTTTGGTGAGGGAAACATGCTTGTAGAAATTGGCTCATGGACATTACTTAATCCTTCAGGTGCAGAAGTAGATAAGGGTCATTATATGTCATACTTCCAAAAACGTGATGGAAAATACGTTTGCGTTAGAGATATGAACGTTACCTCAAATCCTGCTAAGCCCGCAATGTAATAAAGAGAATAGTGAAACAACATAAAACGAGTGATGGAGAGTCTGCGGTTGTTATCCCGGCAATCATTCGAGTTGTGGGGCAAAGCGGAGGTGAAAATAGAAAAAAGTTCTTGGTTTAATTAATTTTGGAGCTTCCGAAAAAAGTATTAATACAGATATTACGTATTTCAAGGCAACAACTATTTTTTAATTTAATAGAAAACTTTCTCTCCAATTATCTTTATACTGTCACCCTCTTTAATCCATTTCCCTATTTCAGATGCAGGAATATAACAGTCAACGGTTAGATGATAATAATGCCCATATTCAGGCAACTTTGACCATTCAGGCAAACTTGCCGCCCGCTGTTTTGCAAATGTTTTTGGAAAACCATGGATCACCTCACCTGTTTTCGGATTGCGTGTTGGAACAACACACCTTGCACGGGGGCTCATTCCAAACATTGTCACTTCACCCAGGGTAAATTCAATCCGTTTTCCTTCTTTCGAAAATAAATGGTCTTCCCAAAAGGCAGGCACACCTTCAATTTCTAAAGTGGCTCTGAAGCGTTTTCTTGTTTCTTCCAGATCCATATTATTATACCAGTCAGCAACGGCTTGCAAACTGGAGGTAGAAAGAATGGTTACCCCGCTGATATCGGGAATATCCATAAAACGCCCCGTGGCGTTTTGATTAAACAGGATTGGAATACCGAAATAATTCGAGAGGAAAGATTTAATCTCTAAATGTTCTTTTTTTAAATGAAATTGATTCCATATCGTTTCATCGTTTTGCCGGAATGAAATTGTTTCACTTTCAAAATCAATTGCAGAACGTAAAGAATATACAAGTGGATTTGTTTTTCCTGTTATAAAATTCCCTACTTCATCACTGATCCCATATTCCCTGTCATGCAAAAGACAACCGCCTTCTGTTATCATTGCTTTATGTAAAACTATTCCGTCAAGAGACTTTATGGGATAAATTGTAATTCTGCTGAGAACAGGTTCAACTTGCATTTTTATTATTGTTTTTTAAAACCTGTTTGCAATATTTATATTTTTATTGCCCACTCATTTAGCATTGGTCTTCCCAACAAGGCATTGGCTTCTGAATCGCTTTTAAACTTTTCTTTTTTGGGATTCCATTTTAATGGACGTTTTAATTGATATGCAATATTACCAATGTTACAAACCGTAGCTGTACGATGCCCTATTTCAACATCACATATTGGTTTGGTACGGGTACGCATGGCATTCAAAAAATCTTTGTAATGGTTTTCACTTTTGTACACATGCTTTTCTGTATCACCAATAATTTTATTTTTTACGGATGCAGGCGTTGTTTCAAGTTTGCCTCGTCCTATCCGTATTTCGCCTTCAGTTCCTGTAAACAACACCGCATTGTTCCACTCCCATTTTTCATGGGTCATAACAATTTTATTTTTATACTTATAAGTTAGAAAGGGATGGTCTCCATCCGGGGCAAAAATTTCAGTTGGGCCGCTATTATCCATGTCCAAAGCCCATTGAGCAATGTCAAACATGTGCGCACCCCAATCCGTTACCATACCGCCACCAAACTCTTTGTAGTTCCTCCAGTTAGGATAAACATCCTTTGTAATGGGTGGCGCCAGTTCAGCATTAAAAGGCTTAAATTCATTTGGGCCAAGCCATTTATTCCAATCTAAACCCTCGGGCACAGGTTGTTCAGGTAAATTATAGGCAGTTGGAGGCGGACCAACATTTACTTTGATGCTTTTTATTTCACCAATAAAACCATTGCGAACTAATTCAACAGCCTGGCGAAACTCCGGCCAGGAACGTTGCATGTTCCCTGTTTGAAAAATACGGTTATGTTGGCGTGCAGCATTCACCATTGCCCTCCCTTCCTTTACGGTAAGAGATAATGGTTTTTCACAGTAAATATCTTTGCCAGCTTCAGCAGCCCGAACCGCCATTGCAGCATGCCAATGGTCGGGTGTTGCAATAACTACTGCATCTACATCCTTCCTGGCAAGCAATTCTCTAAAATCGTTGTACACCGCGATGTCAAACGTGCCCGATTGTTTATTTTTTTCCTGAATATTTTTTATTGTCTTCAGCATGAGTTCAGTTTTGTCTTTATACACCTCGCTCAATGCAACTATGCGGGTTTCGTTTGTGCTTAAAAAAGAATTACCAAGTAAACGACCCTGCTTTCCACAACCAATAAATCCGAGAGAGATCATATCGCTTGGAGGAATGTATTTAGAGCCATCAGGCCGCTTACCTCCTAACACAAATCGCGGTACAATTATAAATCCTGCGAGGGCAGTAGCCGATTGTTTAATAAAATGTCTTCGGCTGCTGGCGACCTGGTTTTCTTTTTTTATTCCCATGGCGATTTAATTTTTTTTATGATGTGTTGATAGAAGGATTATTTAATTAAAGCCCAGTTAATGGCTGCGGCAATGTGCTGCAGAAATAACGGCTCAGTAAAAGCTTCGGGATGATGACCCCACTCTGTATAAAAAGCCCTGCCACCGTCGTAATTATGATACCATGCTATAGGATGATAATCGCCCATTTTACCACCAGTATAGCTTTTTTCATCCACTGTAATTAATACATTTACTAATTCCTTTTTAAACGATTTGAAGTTGTAAATTTCTTCAAACCGTCGTAAGGTATCCGGCATAAAAGTAACAGCAGGGTGATTTTTATTTACCACACTATATAAAGCTACTTGCGGCTTTGGATGGCTTTCAAAAAAGGCACCTACCAAATTGTTGTACCATGGCCAATCATATTCTGTATCTGTGGCAGAATGAATACCCACAAAACCGCCACCGGCCTGTATGTATTTTTGAAAAGCATTTTGCTGTTCATTATTTAAAATATTACCGGTTGTATTTAAAAATACAATCACACTATATTGTTTAAGATTTGCCGCGGTAAACCGCGTGGCATCTTCCGTTGTATCCACTCTCCAGTTTTTCTCTGAACCCATTTTTAATAACGCTATTTTTCCTTCGGCAATTGATTTATGACGAAAGACTTTGGTTCCGCTAAATACCAATATTTTCGGTGACTGCATTACTTTTTTAGCTGAGGAACATCCTGACAGAAGAACCACGATCAAAAAAGAAATTATTTTAAAATTCATTCAAGATATTTTAATTAATGTATTAAACTTTAAAACAGCTCCAAAGTAAACAAAAAACTTTATGATGTGCCCAGGCGTTAAATCACTGTAAAATATTTTGGAATCTTCACCCTTCATTTTTATAGAAAAGCCGTTTTATTAATTTTTATTGAATTTACATCACTTGTTATCAGGCCTGCAGGAGTATTTTTTTTACCAGGACAATCTGCCCCAAATGGTAATGAGTATGCTCAATAATTCCCTGAATATTCCTGTAATAATTTCCGTATTTATTATCCGAAAAGTCTTCCCAAAGTTTACTCTCCGGCAACTGTTCAACTAACCCGGCAAAGTTTTCGGCATCAGTCCAGGTTTTATCCAACAAATTTTCCCAGTCTTGTTGAGAGCGGATGGGTGGAAGATCAAAACTATATTTGTCGTGGGCACTTAGTGGTTCTCCCTGTAATACTTGCAGCACTGCACTTACAAAATAATTTATATGGTAAACGAGGGCGGCAAGGGTATTAAGAGAATAAACCTGTGTTGTAGCTTCTTGCCAAGTTACATCCGCCAAATTATCTTTAAGGTTTGATGAAGTCCAGTTTCCTCCAAACCAGACCTCTCTTAAGTGCTTTGCTATTTGCCCTGTTAGATTCATATTTTTAATTTTTTATTTTGCCTGACATCAACTATTTGATTTTGAGAAACTCTAATCTAATCAATTGCGTAAATGCAAATAAATTGAGATGATTAAAGGATGTTTATTAAACGCTTTCTTTAATAAGATGAACACCAACGATGTTGGATATTAATCGCCGCCGCCACAACTACTGCAACCTGAACTGCAACTAGAACCTGAATGTCCACTGTCGCTTCCTGTATAGTTAATACCAGAGGAGTCCCAGGAGTCGCTGGTTCCAGCTCCGCCTCCACTGCCACCTTCAAAGCGATGAAACTCGGGAAATGTATTTAAATTGTTTGAACTGTCTGAAGGGAAGTATGAATAAAGTGGGGTATCATCAACGAATGTAGTTGTCCTTTTCTTTTTAGATTCATAGCCGTTTGAAGGAACCGTTTCCTTATCAAATTTTGGGATGCTCCATATACTTGCAGGAGGGTTAACACCAAATTCGGTTTTATAAAGTTCTATTGTATCAAGATATTGTGCATTGAAGGTTCCTGTCTGGTCAGTCATAGGGATCAATTCAGGACTATGATCAAAATCATATCGGATCACATTTGTGCAAAATTCCCTGTAAGCTTTACTGAACAATATATGCTGGTGCCAAACCTTATCTATAACTTTTGATGGTGTTGCAGCAAAATCACTTACCACTCCCAGGTAAACAAATTTTTTATATTCTGAAATTGCATTCAGTGAAAATTTATTTGACCATCCTGTCTTGCGGGTAATTTTATCTGCAAAGGCTCGTGTTGATGCATCACCTCCGCCAAATTTTTCTTTAATATGATCCCATACATTAGGTGAAACCAAATTATCAAAGTGGTAGGCTTTCAAATTAAGCCATAATTGTTTTTTATCCATAGCCGGTTGCTTAAAAACTCTAATCTAATCAATTGTGTAAAGGCAAACAAATTGTAGCTGCTGGGCTAGTACATTTGTACACAAGTATTTTGTTAGTTGACACTATATACAGATAAATACAGTGGGAAAGTAGGAGGAGCTTCCGGCTACGCAGGCTTCCGGAATCGCAGGCGGTTAGATCTGTTGACAAAACTTATTGTTGTAATTCAGGATGATAAGATACTGGAGATAGGTCCTAACACTTGTCTACTCCTTAATGCATTTAAAGAAAAGGCCAGGTCAATAGTAGGTATTGAGCTCAATGAAGCCATTGTAAACAAATTAGGTCGCCCAGAGTTACTTTGTATGGATGCAACAAATATGACTTTTGGAGATGATAGTTTCAATGTAGTTATTGGAATTGAAGTCTTTGAACACATTTCGGCCCTTCAAAAAGTATTCAGTGAAATAGCCAGGGTGCTGGTACCGGGTGGAAAATGTTATATGACTGTTCCGTTTGAATTATTTCGGGGGCAGCAGGCGCTTGGAGACGCATGGTATACATTTCGTGATCTGCGAATGGCCCGCAAATTACACGTACATAAACTTAACCCGGGAAAAATAAAAAAGATGATCACTCATACAAGCTTAGTGATGATCACTTCAGAGCTTATCTGGATACCCGGGCCAAGTTATTTTATTGTGTTGCAGAACAGTAAATAAAAATTGTTTGTTCGGATACGAACCAAGTCGAATAAGCAAAGTGATTGCTGCCTAAATTAGGTTTTTGATTTCAGTACTGATTGTATGCAGATGGATACATTAAAATTTAGTCATCTCATTAATCTTTAACTCCGAGAAACCTTTTTGCATTTTTATAAAAAATCATTTCTTTTTCTTCTTTGGTTAAAAAGTTTAAGGCGTTTAAAAAATTAATTGAACTGGAAATTGCTTCAGGCCAAACCATTTGGTCAGAGCCAAACATTACCCTGTCAAGAACTCCATATTCTTTTGCCGATCTTAAAAATTTTGTTGCAAAATCTTTTGTCATTGGATGCAGCCACATTTCAACTCCTAAATCTGCATAAAGGTTTGGATAACCATCCATCATTCTTAAAGTGTTAGGGTAAAAATTTTCTCCGGCATGCATCAGGTACACTTTCAATTTAGGATACTTTACTAAAACATCTTCAATTAAAAACGGGTCACCTAATGCTATCCTGTATTTCGGCCACCCGAAATTTTGTGCGTTAGGAAAACTTCCTCCTGAATGATATGCAACGGGCACACCATACTTTTTACATATTGACAAGTATGGTTGATAGACCGGATCAGCAAGTGTTTTACCTTTATAAACAGCCATTACTTCGCCGAACACTTTTATCTTTCCTGACTTTACATATTCTTCAAATTGTTTAACAGGTATTAATGTATCCTGATAATCCTGGTACCCCGGGATAAATCTGCTGTCAGCTTTTGTATATCTTTCTATGCTTTCAATGGTGCCACATATAACGGCATATTTAATATTATGCTCATTCATTTTTTTAGTAGTTTGTTCCAAATGCTCTTTTACCGTTTTACTCGATTCAAGTCCGTTGCGTGCCTTTCCCGTCCAAAAATCTTTTTCGGTATAGCTATGCATATGCATATCAATTACCTGAGCTGAAACAGCGTTGAACCCAAAACATAAAATAGTAAAAGGAAGAATTATTTTTTTCATTATAATAGTGTTAAAAGTGGTGAGATACAGGCTGAATGATTATTTAGGTATTTCCTGTGGGCAGGAAATTATGTTGTTGGCAAAGTGTAAACTAATCAATTGCATGAAGGCAAACAAATTGTAAATATGCTAATCAAGATATTTTTGAAGTAAGTGCTTTAGATTATTGCAATGGGTTATCGCCACCTTGTAGGCAGCAATAGAAACTCTAAGCCTCTCAAGTCTCAACATTAAAGCTCCGCCACATCCTGCTTAAAATTTTCTGCGTCTTTGCCTTTTAGAATATCAATGTGACTGTTTATAGCTGTTATGAATGTTTGATTATTTGTATAAGCAGAATCAAGAAAAAATTTACAGGCTAAGTCATAGTTTTTATAAAGACTTGGCAGAAAAAGCTCTGTATAATATTTCTGTTCAAAATGCTCTGTACGGTATTGAGCAAAATTAGTTGCCCTAACGTATTGCATTATGGCTGTCAATAATTTAAAGTCATCTATATAGCGTAAAGAGCCTGAAGATTTCATTTGCTCAAAAGTTTCGTTGCGATTTGTAAAACCTCTGTACCACACGGCTCCCATATTACCTGCAAACGCAGTCCTGTTGATATCGCCGCTGTTTAAAAAAGATTTTACTATGGCATCGTATTTCAGGATCATTTTGGAATTCTCCCTGATGGCAGAATCCATTGCTGTAGTGTTACTCTCTATATCCAATACCATGCTTCCAAAATAATTATGCAACCTTTCTTTTTCTACATGGCGCTCTCTTATTTGTTCAGCAATAAATCCCATCGTCACAGCCAGGAATATCATAGCGAATTCCAGTAAATATTCTTTCCATTTTTTTTGCTTATGGTGTATGCCAGAGTGATGATGTACTTCCATATTTTCAATTTGTTGTTTTGGTGATGTCGGTGCAGATTCGCTCTCCTGTGCAACAGGAATATTATTGATAATTGTATCATCTGTTGGTTCAGCAGTGGGTTTTGATAAAAGGCGTTGATCGTGTTGCTTCTGTGTATCCTTTTTATTATGTTTTTTTTCCTTCATAAAAATTGAAGGTGTTTAGGGAAACAATTATTGGTGAGCAGTTGATAAACGTAAAGCTAATCTAATCAATTTGCGCAAAGGCAAACAAATTGATGATTAAAGCAAGTTTATTTGGGCATAAGCGGATGATTGATCGGGTAAATACTAATGCTTCCCTTAAATGGATTAATCTTTCCATTTCTTCTCATTTGGAACCCTTTCGCATTTCCTTTTTTCGAAATTTGAATACATAGTAACAAAGGTGAATCACTTTCATACCAACAGGTAAGTATAGTGTGTTCATCAATGTA
>JBPCQG010000169.1:0-12793 GCA_050998315.1 Chitinophagaceae bacterium | reverse complement strand
CCTGTAGAACCGAAAATTGCAATCCGTTTTTTATTTGTTTCAGCCATTATGGGCAATAAATTTGAGGCGGCAATTTAACGTATTAATTGCTCCAATGCATTGTTAACTTTTTCAAAATTGAATTGCTGTATAACGTTATTCATCATTTGCTGTATTTGCCTGTTTTGCAGATTACCAATGGAACCCTCATGAGTATGAGCAACTTTTGTTTCATAACTAAAATTTCCGGCTTCAATATCAGCCCCAATTTTTTTATATGCATCCCGAAAAGACATTCCCTCAGAAACTAATTTATTCACTTCTTCTACGCTAAAAATGAACTTATATTTTTCATCTTCTAATATATTTTTTTTAACCTGGATATTAGATATCATTAGTCCCGCCATTTTTAAACAATATTGCAGATCATAAAAAGCAGGAATAAGATGTTCTTTAAGCAATTGCAGATCCCGGTGATAACCCGAAGGCAGATTTGTTGTCATCATCATTATTTCATTGGGCAATGCCTGCATACGATTGCAGTGAGAACGAATCAATTCAAATACATCAGGGTTTTTTTTGTGCGGCATAATACTACTGCCGGTAGTTAACTCTTCAGGAAAAGAAATAAAATTAAAATTTTGATTAAGAAAGAGGCAGGCATCCATACTTAGTTTAGAAAGCGTAGCAGCAATGTTTGCTAAAGATGATGCAACAATTCTTTCTGATTTACCTCTGCCCATTTGTGCATATACAACATTGTAATTAAGATCATGGAAACCTAACAATTCGGTTGTCATTTTTCTATTTATCGGAAACGAAGAACCATAGCCCGCTGCAGAGCCCAGCGGATTTTTGTTTACAATTTGAAAAGCAGACTGAAGGGTGATAAGATCATCCACTAAACTTTCTGCATAGGCTCCAAACCATAAACCAAAAGATGAAGGCATAGCTAATTGAAGGTGAGTATAACCGGGCAACAGATCATCTTTATATTTTTCACTTTGCTCAATAAGCAGATCAAAAAAAACTCTTGTACTGATGACAAGTTTTTCAATTTCGCTTCTTAGAAAAAGTTTAAGATCAACCAAAACCTGGTCATTTCTTGACCGTGCACTATGTATTTTTTTACCTACAGCCCCAAGCTTTTTAGTAAGCAAAAATTCTATTTGTGAGTGAATATCCTCAACGCCTTCATCAAGTTTAAAATCTCCTGAATTTATTTTTTTATAAATTATCTTAAGTTCTTCTTCTAATGACTTTAATTCCTCTTTTGATAATAAGCCGACAGATTGTAACATTCTTACATGCGCAAGAGAACCCAAAACATCAAAAGGTGCAAGGTAAAGATCAAGTTCCTTATCATTTCCAACAGTAAACTTTTCTACTGCAGATGAAACGTCTTTATCTTTTTGCCAGAGCTTCATTTTATAATATTTGTTCCAATAGTCGGATGTAAATTTCTATGCCTTCTTTTATCTCGTCAAGATAAATAAATTCATCGGCAATATGGCTGCGGGCAGAATCTCCTGGCCCGATCTTTAATGTTGGAAAGGGCATTAAGGCTTTATCAGATGTTGTTGGAGAGCCATAATAAGTTCTTCCCAGAGCTAAGCCAGCCTTCACTAATGGATGATCCAATGCAATAGAAGTTGATCTAAGCCTTGTACTTCTCGGCTGCACTTTGCATTGAACATTCTCTAGTATGGTTTTTAAAACCTCTTCAAAAGTGTACAACTCATTTACTCTGACATCCGCTATAAAGCTGCATTGCGAAGGAGTGATGTTATGGGCTTTATTATCTGTTGCGATAGAGGTAACGCTCATTTTTACAGGGCCTAACAACTCAGATATTTTGGGGAATTGGTGAGATTGAAACCATTCAATATCATTCATTGCTTTATAAATTGCATTCTCGCCTTCTTCTCTTGCAGCATGTCCTGCTTTTCCGTCAGCTATACAATCTATGACCAATAAACCTTTTTCTGCAACAGCCATTTGCATTTGTGTAGGTTCGCCAACAATGCACCCCCAGCCTTTAAAGGGGTGTTTAACATTTAAAGGTTTTAAAAATTCTTTTGATACTAATAAAGCTTCAACTCCATTTTTCCCTGATATCTCTTCTTCTGCTGTTGCTGCTAATATTAGATTGTATTTTAAATTTTCTTTCTCATAGAAATAAAGAAATACAGCTATCAATGAAACCAATGCTCCACCGGCATCATTACTTCCTAAGCCAAAAAGTTTTTTTTCTTTTTCAATAGGAGAAAAAGGATCTAATGTATATCCTTTGTTTGGCCTTACCGTATCATGATGTGAGTTGAGAAGAATAGTTGGTTTTGAATTATCAAAATATTTATTTCCGGTCCAAACATTATTTAAATATCTTTTTGATGATACGTTTTTTAACTCCAAAAATTGCTCAATCGCAGAAGCAGTTTTATCTTCTTCTTTACTATAAGATGGCGTAGCAATTAATTTTTTAAGAAGTTCAATAGCCACAGCCCCCTCTAAATCTCCGCCAATAGGGGAGACTTTTGAAGTATCTGATGAATTGATGTTATTTTCTGAAGTCAAGTAATTGTTATAAAAAATTATATAATAATAACTGTTCCTCTTTCTCCTGTAATCAGTTGTGCCAAATCTTCTGCTTTGCCGATAATAACTTTTTTCACGCCGCTATTCAATGCTTTGAAGGCATTATCCAGCTTTGGTATCATACCGGAATGAATTATTTGTTTTGCTTTTAGATCGTTGTAAGAAGAAGAGTTGATTTTAGGAATTACTGAATTTTCATTATCAGCATTTTGCAAAACTCCTTTTTTCTCAAAACAATAAATTAAAGTAACAGCATATTGTTTTGCCATGGCCTTCGCAACCTCCTGTGCAATTGTATCTGCATTGGTATTGAGGAGTTGCCCTTTTTTATCATGGGTAACAGGTGCTATAACCGGAGTAAAATCTTCATCCAGTAATTTGATGAGCCACGCACTATTTACTTTATCAATATCACCTGCAAAACCATAATCGCCCCCATCCCCTAAAGGGGTGCCTGCAACTCTTTTATATGCCTGAATTAAATTTCCATCTGCTCCTGTTAAACCAATTGCATTGCAATTATCGGATTGCAACAATGCTGTAATATTTTTATTTATATAACCTGCATACACCATTGTGATAACCTTTAATGTTTCTGCATCTGTTATCCTACGTCCATCAATCATTTGTTGTGGTATGTTTAATCGCTGTGCAATATTTGTAGCAAGCTTTCCTCCACCATGAACTAAAATTTTTTTTTCTTTATTTGAAGCCAATTCTTTTAAAAATGAAGAAAGTTTTTCTTCATCATTAATGATGTTTCCGCCAATTTTAATAACGTATAAACTGCCCCCATCCCCTAAAGGGGCGTTTTGATCTAAAACATTTTGAAAAGTATTTTGAATATCTGTGATCGTTTCTTTTATCTTTTTTACAACAGCTTTCGTATTATTTATAACTTCTGCATTTTTAAATCTTAAGACGGTTAGGTTAAATTCTTTCAACCGTATTTCTCTTGCTTCATCATTTCTTTTTGTTTCTTCCTCCTCATGGATACTTCCATCTAATTCTATAATAAGTTTGGCTTTGTGACAATAAAAATCCACAATATAATTTGCTAAGGGATGTTGTCTTCTAAATTTAAGATGCCATTCATTTATATGAATCGCATCCCATAGAATTTCTTCGGCAGCAGTCATTTTGTTGCGCAATTCTTCTGCTCTTTTAAATATTTCTGCGCTTGCACCGAAAAACATATTTTCCTTCATAGAAGATATTTGCTCCCTTTAGGGGATGGGGGGAGAATTTCACTTAGTACAGCCTGTGCAGCCCAAACTCTGTTTGCTGCCTGTTGTGTAACAATGCTGTTTGTACTGTCTAATATTTCATCGCTTAACTCTACATTTCTCCTTACCGGCAAGCAATGCATTATCTTACCATTATTGGTAATCTTTAATTTTTTTTTCGTAAGCATCCATTCAGGATCATTGCAATAAATCTTTCCATAATCTTTATAAGTACTCCAGTTTTTCACATAAATAAAATCTGCATCTTTCAGGGCTTTATGCTGATCGGTAATAATGGTAGCCCCTTTAGTAAACTGTTCATCCAACTCATATTGTTCGGGGTGAGTAATTATAAAATTCGCTTTTCCCCAGGTATTTATCCATTGTGAAAAACTATTGGCTACACATTGCGGCAACGGCTTAACATGTGGCGCCCACGTAAGAACAATTTTGGGTTTTCTCTTCTCTTTAAAACTTTCTGTTATCGTTATTACATCTGTCAGGCTTTGCAAGGGATGCAGTGTTGCACTTTCTAAACTTATAACAGGGATTCCTGCATACTTAATAAATTGATTTATGTATAATTCACTGTAATCATCTTCCCGATTTTTTAAAGACGGAAATGTTCGGATACCCAAAACATCAAAATATTTTCCTAAAACAGGAGCAGCATCTTTTACATGCTCGACTGTAGTACCACTCATGATAGCTTCTTCCTCAAATTCCAAGGCCCAGCCTTCATGACCGATATTGAAAACAATAGCTTCCATTCCTAAATTTTGAGCTGCAATTTGAGTACTCAAACGTGTGCGCAAACTCGGATTAAGAAATAACAAACCTATCCGCTTGTTAATGCCTTTATGTTTTTCTTTAAAAGGATCATTCTTGAAGCCCAGGGCTTTTTTAACCAATGCATTTATATCAGCATCGTGAGCAGAAATAAAATTTTTCATAAACCCCTAACCCCTAATGGGGCATTTTTTAATGAAGAATTATTTTCATCAGCCTTAGCAATATTCAATGGATTTTTAAGAACGTTTATTTCTTTTTTGATGGCATCAATACATTTGTCTGCCTCATCCTTAATTAATGCAAGCGAAGGGAGTAAGCGAATAACATTGGGTTTTGCTTCACCGGTAAAAATGTGATGTTTCCATAGTAAATTTTTCTTCAGATCTTTTAATTCTTCCGGTACATCAAAACCTATCATTAAACCTCTGCCCCTTACATTTTGCAGTTCAGGTATATTTTTTAATTCATTCATAAGATGCTCACCAACGCTTTGCACATTACTCATCAGGTTTTCAGATTCAATAACCTCTAAAACTGCTAGTGCTGCGGCACAGGCAAGATGGTTGCCTCCGAAAGTAGTGCCAAGCATAAAATGTTTTGGTTTGATATGAGGTGCGATAATAATTCCACCAACAGGAAAACCATTACCCATACCTTTCGCCATGGTGTAGATATCAGCAGTAACATCCGAATAATCATGGGAGAAAAATTTACCGCTTCTGCCATAGCCGCATTGTACGCTGTCAGCAATAAATACAGCATTATACTTATCACATAAATTTCTTATTTTTTGTAAGAAAGTTGCTGTGGCTACATTAATACCACCCACACCCTGTATGCCTTCAATTATTACAGAAGAAATTTCGTTTGGATTCTTATCAAAATATTCTTCCAAAGCATTTTCATCATTGAAAGGAAGAAAAACTATATTACCAGTTTCATTAACCGGAGCAACAATATTGGGATTATCAGTTGCAGCAACTGCCAGCGATGTTCTTCCATGGAAAGCTTTCGTAAAAGCAACTATTTTTTTTCTGCCATTATGAAACGAAGCAAGTTTTAATGCATTTTCATTGGCTTCTGCTCCTGAGTTACAAAGGAACAATTGATAATTTTCTTTACCAGAAATTTTACCAAGTTTTTGTGCAAGCTGTTGCTGCAAAGGAATTTTTATAGAGTTAGAATAAAATGCAATATTGTTCAGTTGCTCTCCTATACGCCTCACCCAATGTGGATGAGTATGCCCAATACTTATAACAGCATGCCCGCCATACATGTCTAAATACTTAATATCATTATCATCCCAAACATAGGAGCCTTTCGCTTTTACGATGTTGATATTGTTAATCGGATATACGTCGAATAAAGTCATAATTATCAGTAATGAGTAACCCAGTTATTAGTTTTAGAATCCAGCTGCTTTTAATTTTAACCCTGATGATTCGTCTAATCCAAACATAAGATTCATATTTTGTACCGCCTGCCCGCTGGCACCTTTTAATAAATTATCAATCGCAGAATGTACAACCAGTTTATTTCCTTCTTTCTCTAAATAAATAAAACATTTATTGTTATTAACTGCTTGCTTTAAAGAAATTTGTTCATCGCTAATAAAAGTGAAAGGATGATCCCGGTAATAATCTTTATATAATTTATTTAGATCTCGTAATTCCCAATCGCAATGCATCTGTGAACTCACAAAAATCCCCCGGGTAAAATCTCCTCTCCATGGAACAAAACTCACTCCTGACCCACTGCTATTTCTGGAGAGGGGGAAAGTATTTTGCAACTGATGAAGTGATTCATGAACTTCATTTAAATGCTGATGTGTAAATGTTTTATACGGCTGAATATTATTTGCTCTCCATGAAAAATGGGACGTATCAGATAAACCTTGCCCAGCACCCGTGGAACCTGTAATACCTGTTGTGTAAACATCTTTCAGTAATCCTGCTTTTGCCAATGGCAATAATCCTAATTGAATGGCTGTTGCAAAACAACCCGGATTTGCAACATTGTTTGCGTTAGTAATTTTATCTCTATTTAGTTCTGGCAACCCGTAAACAAAGCTGCGGGAGTTAAGCGGGGAGCTGGATGCAAGACGAAAATCGTGTGAGAGATCAATAATTTTTATGTGATCAGGAATTTCATTCCCGGCTAAAAACTTTATTGCTGCACCATGACCTGCACAAAGAAAAAGGACGCCCCTATCCCCTAAAGGGGCAAGATCATTGCTAAACTCTAAATCGGTTTCTCCTAACAGATCAGCATGTACTTCATAAATATATTTTCCTGCATTGCTTTTACTGTTAACGAAAACTATTTCTATTGCCGGATGATTTAATAAGATTCTTATTAACTCACCACCTGTGTAACCGGCACCGCCAATAATCCCCGCACCAACCAAACCTCCACCTGTTAGGGAAGTTTTTGAAGAACTTTTTATAGCAGGTTGATCACCCATAAATTAATTTCTAAATTCCTTTCTGCAAATGTTTGTTTGCCTCTTCTTTAACCTTATGATAGATCATGGTTTGATTACCGAAAATTTTACTAAATCCTCTCACCTCATCACCTGTCCATCCGTTATTCATCTCACCATATTTCCCAAATTTATCATTCATTAGATCATAAGAAGATTCAATGCCAATTACCTGGAATCGGTAAGGCATTAACTGAATAAATACATCTCCTGTAACATTGCGTTGCGAGGTTTCGAGATATGCCTCAATATCTCTCATAACCGGATCAAGAATTTGTCCTTCATGAAGCCAGTTACCATAAAATTGTGAAAGCTGATCCTTCCATGTAAGTTGCCATTTTGTAAGTACATGCTTTTCCAATGCATGATGGGCTTTAATTATTATCATTGGAGCTGCCGCTTCAAACCCTACACGACCCTTAATCCCGATAATCGTATCACCAACATGAATGTCTCTTCCGATGCCATATGGAGCAGCCATTAAATGTAAATGTTGAATTGCTTCGCTCGTATGATGAAAGCTCTTATCATTAATTTTCTTTAATTCTCCTTTTTCAAAATGCAATTTTATTTCCTCACTACCCGATTTAGTAACCTGTGTTGGCCATGCATCTTCAGGCAACATTCCTTTTGAGGACAGCGTTTCTTTTCCCCCAACACTTGTGCCCCATAAACCTTTATTGATGGAATACATTGATTTGTCAAAATTCATATCAACTTCTTTCGCCGTTAGATATTCAATTTCCTGTTCGCGGCTAAGTTTTAAATCACGAATGGGTGTTATTATTTCAATACCGGGGATCATAACATTAAATATCATATCAAAGCGCACCTGGTCGTTTCCGGCACCGGTGCTGCCATGTGCCACGGCATCTGCATTAATATTTTTGGCATGCTCTGCTATATGTAATGCCTGGCTTAATCTCTCGGCGCTTACACTTAAAGGATATGTATTGTTCTTTAGAACATTGCCAAAGATTAGAAACCTGATAATACTTTCATAATAACTTTCCACCGCATCAACATTTGTATGTGTTTTCACACCAAGATTATGCGCATGCTGCTCTATATGTTTTAATTCTTCCTTTGCAAATCCACCGGTATTTACTGTGATGCTATGCACTTCATATCCCTGCTCATCAGTTAAATACTTTACACAATAAGATGTATCTAACCCGCCGCTAAACCCAAGAACAACTTTTTTTACCATTATGGAATCATTAAAAATTTAATAGCTGAGAGAAAAAATTTCTTTTCTCCCGGGATTTATCCGGGCTGCCTTGCTTACCCGTTAAAAATTTTAATAAGCTACTTTGCTTAATTCTCATAAAGCGCTCATATAATTTGGATCGCTTTTTAAATTCTTCTTTTGTTTCTTCAGGTTCATAATGATCTGCAGGATCGTAAAGCATTGCCGTGCACATACAATTTTTTCTCTCCTTACTCATTAATATATCATAGTTCACACAGCTTTTGCAACCTGCCCAAAATTCTTCATCGTCTGTTAGTTCAGAATAAGTAACGGGCTCATAACCCAGGTCGGAATTTATTTTCATAACAGCAAGTCCTGTTGTTAATCCAAAAATTTTTGCATGGGGATATTTTTCTCTTGAAAGATCGAAAACCCGTTTTTTAATTTGTTTGGCAATACCACTTTTACGGAATGCAGGGGCAACAATAAGACCGCTGTTTGCAACAAACTCGTCATGTCCCCAGGCTTCAACGTAACAAAAGCCTACCCAATCATTTTCCGGCGAAAGAGCGATTACAGCTTTGCCTTCTTCCATTTTTTTTGCTACATATTCAGGAGAACGTTTTGCAATTCCTGTGCCTCGTGCCTGCGCAGAAGCGGCCATTTCATCTGTTATGATGGAAGCGTATTTTGTATCGGCTGATGTTGCAACCCGAACAATAATTTGTGATTGTTCCAATTTTGCAAAATTGAATGATGAATAAAATTAGATAAAATATTGCGGAGGGTTTTTTTTCACTGACAGGGGCAAGGGCTAATTGCTCGTCCTATCAGCAACCACGTCGGATAAATGTTTGAGGAAGTTTAAAAACCCGTAAGGGATAAAATAAAAACTGAAGATGGTTATATATTGATGTATAGTTCAATCCAGTCTAATTTAATTTTTAAGAATACAAATATAAATGTTTTTTAAAAATTTATGAGAAGAAGTAATAAGGCTTTGTTATCATTTCACAGTCCACTTGTTAAGAGTATCAGCAATTGTTCTGTCATTGCTTAGTCGTGGTACTTTATTTTGACCTCCAAGTTTTCCAATGCTTTTCATGTAATCAATAAATCCTCCTTTTTTTATGATGCTTATTTTTAAATGATCTAAAATATTTCCTTTTACAAGATCATCATAATACACGTTTTTTTTACGAAGATTATTATCGACTTTTTCCGAAAAACTTTCTATATCTGCTGGAAGATCTTCAAACTCGATAAACCATTCATGATAACTTTTTTTTCCGTTTTGAGATATCATTGGCGCCACAGTGAATTCAGTAACATGAATACCTTCTTCTTTTGCTGCGTTCATTAAAGCGTTCTCTACTTCTTCACCGATTACATGTTCGCCAAAAGCAGAAATAAAATGTTTTATTCTACCTGTAACTAAAAGCCTGTATGGATCGCAGGACACAAACTTAACTGTATCGCCGGTATTGTAAGCCCACAAGCCGGCGTTACTGCTGACTATCAAAACATAATTTTCATTTGGCTTAACATCTTTTATGGTGAGTCTTTGGGGTTTCTCTTTTGTAAATTCTGTAACAGGAACAAATTCAAAAAAAATACCGCTATTGGTATTTAACAATAACCCTTCTTCCTCCTGGCTATCCTGGAAAGCAAAAAAACCTTCGCTTGCAGGAAATAATTCAATACAATCTATTTTTTTTCCTATGCTTTCAAAAAGCTTTGCTTTATAAGGCTCAAAGTTTACTCCCCCCTGTACCATCACACTAAAATTTGGAAAAATATCTTTTATCTTTTTGCCAGATCTTTCTGTAAGCTTATCAAAATACATCTGCACCCATGGCGGTATGCCACTTATCAGCCTCATGTCCTGCTCAATTGTTTCTTCAATAATTTTATCAAGCTTGGTTTCCCAATCATCAATACAATTGGTTTCAAAAGAAGGCAGCTGGTTGGCTCTTAAATATTTTGGTACGTGATGATTTACAATACCACTTAATCTTCCGGTAGGGATACCTCCTACTCTTTCAAGTTCAGGTGAGCCACTTAAAAAAATTAATTTCCCATTTGCAAAAGCGGTATTGCCTGTTTCCGCCATATAGCACAGCAAGGCATTTCTTGCGGTATTGATATGATTGGGAATAGATTCTTTTGTAATTGGAATATATTTTATGCCACTAGTTGTGCCGCTCGTCTTTGCAAAATATATTGGCTGTCCTTTCCATAAAACGTGATGCCTGCCTTGCTTTATAGCTTCAATATATGTTTTGAACTCTTCGTAATCTCTTATCGGTACGTGGCTAACAAAATCCCCGTGTGCTGTTATATCAGTGAAATTATGATCCTTGCCAAAATCAGTTTTAGAGCCAACTTTTATAAGATTTTGTAATATAGATTCCTGATCAGCAATAGCTGTAGTCATACCTTTTCTTATCTGCTTATAGATGTAAGCAGCAAAAGGTTTTGCAAGAAAAGATTTAATTTTCATCCAGGCTAAATCGTTAAAACAAACATACAATTAATTACAATCGCATTGCCATTCTTTATCCAGGTTGATGTAGGTAACCATAAGTTCATCCCTCTCAGGTGCAAAAACTTTTCGTAAATGTTGATGTTCATGGCTGTAACCTTCTAATGTATAGATTGCTCCGCGTTCATTATGTAAATCACTTTTATTATAATTGATATTTCCATCATGAAGAATTTGTTTTATTTCATCTTCTGTAATATCACGACATTCCATCCGGCAATGGCATGCCTTGTAAGAATTAGACGATCATTATTTCTATTAAAATTTGAAGTGTGTTTTTGCGTATTTTGAAAAGAAGTTCATGCGCTTTTTTCAATGAAGGATACATAAGGCGAAAGAATAGGAAGGCAATGACTATAACAGCTATAATAATTAACCTGTATTTGTCCAATTCTTATTCATCTAAAGAAACTGTTTTAATGAAAGCAAAGATGCAATCATCCATTTGTATATTTGCCTATGCAAAAAACAGTAGCTATACATACGCTGGGTTGCAAGCTAAATTATTCTGAATCGTCTGCCATAACCAGGCTCATGGAACAAGATGGTTTTATAAAAAAAGATTTTGGTGAGCTCGCAGATGTATATGTTATAAACACCTGTTCCGTTACTGAAAATGCAGATAAAGAATGCAGACAATTAGTTAGGAGAATACAAAGAAAAGCGCCGGGTTCAATGGTGGTTATTACAGGTTGCTATGCTCAATTAAAGCCTGAAGAAATTGCAGCGATTGATGGGGTGGATTTGATTTTAGGGGCAGCTGAAAAATTTAATATAACACACCATTTACAACACCTTACAAAAGGTGACACCACTAAAATATGCAGCTGTGATATTGAACAGGTAAATGACTTTCATTCCTCATTCTCTATTAAAGAAAGAACAAGAAGCTTTTTAAAAGTTCAGGATGGCTGCGATTACAGTTGTTCTTTCTGTACTATCCCTTTAGCACGTGGTAAAAGCAGAAGCGATTCACTTGAAAACATAATTACAAATGTAAAGCAACTTGCACATTCAGGAGTAAAGGAAGTCGTACTGACAGGCATTAATTTGGGAGATTACCTCACCCCAACCGTCTCCACAAGTGGAGAGGGGGCAATGAAGGAGAAGATTGCAGAGAAAAAGGGCAACTTTTTTTCTCTTATAAATACTCTTGAAAAAATTAATGGGGTTGAGCGCTACCGAATATCTTCAATTGAACCCAATTTGCTTAGCAATGAAATAATTGAGTTTGTTGCCAACAGTAAAAAATTTATGCCGCACTTTCATATTCCGTTGCAAAGCGGAAGTAATAAGGTGCTTGCCGCTATGCGGAGACGGTACAAAAAAGAAATGTATGCAAAGAGAATTCAGCTTATAAAAAGATTAATGCCTCATTGTTGTATTGGAGCTGATGTAATAGTTGGTTTTCCCGGAGAAACAGACGAAGACTTTAAAGAGACACTTAATTTTTTACATTCACTTGATATTTCTTATCTGCATGTATTCACTTATTCGGAAAGAGAAAATACACATGCAGTTAATATCAAACCAAGAGTTCCAATAAGCATTCGCAATTCCAGGAATAAAATTTTGCGAAATCTTTCTTACCAAAAACAGCAATATTTTACACAACAACATATTGGTGAAACAAGAAAAGTATTATTTGAAAGCTATAATAAAAACGGAATGATGGAAGGCTTTACTGATAATTATATTAAAATAACTGCACCCTATAAAGCTAAGTGGGTAAATGAAATAATAGATTGGAAAATTTAATGGTTGCATCTCCTACTCTCCTTCTATTTTAAACAAACTATTAAAAAGACAAATGATACTTATGAGCATACTTAAAAGAGTCTTATTTATTTATTTATTCTTTTTATTACAAAGTTCTGTTTCTGCACAAGTCCATGTAAAGTTTATTATAAAACAACGTCCATCATTGCATATGATGGATACGATTTATGTTGCATGTAATTTCAATACCTGGAATCCAT